>CANQMA010000039.1 GCA_947624875.1 uncultured Lachnospiraceae bacterium | reverse complement strand
TCCAGTGAGGAGTTATTTGTTTTTTATAACAAAAAAGTGCCGTATTTATGCGGTTTGTGGCGTTTCGCAAACGCCTATAGAAACACACATTGAAAGGTGAAAGGTGATGGAAGAAAAGAAAAATTCAGACAGCAAAGCGGTGAATGAAGAAACGATGGAAATGGACTCTGAGCAGGCTGTTCCCGCAGAGGAAGAAACTGTGAAAGAAGCGCAGGAAACAACAACGCAGCCGGAAGATGCCGAACAGGAGACAGAAAAGACAGAGCAGAAAGATTCTGAGGAGAAAACGGCAGAGGACTGTGGCGCCGAACCGGAAGACAAAAAGAAAAAAAAGATGTTTAACAAAAAGAAAAAAGACCCAAAAGATGAACAGATTGAGGCATTAAATGATAAATATCAGCGGCTTTTTGCAGAGTTTCAAAATTTCAGAAACCGAAGTGAAAAAGAAAAAAGTTCCATGTTTGAAATCGGCGCAAAAAGCATTATAGAAAAAATACTGCCGGTGGTCGATAATTTTGAACGCGGAATCGGCGCATTAAGTGAAGAAGATTTAGGTTCTCCTGTTGGACAGGGCATGGACCTTATCTATAAACAAATGGCGAAAGCATTAGAAGAGATGGGTGTGGAAGCCATTGAAACGGAAGGGAAGGAATTTAATCCGGAACTTCACAATGCAGTGATGCAGGTGGAAAATGACGAACTTGAAGAAAACATGATTGCCCGGGAATTACAAAAGGGTTATACCTACAAGGGTTCCGTCATCAGACACAGCATGGTTGCAGTTACAAAGTAAGTAAAATATAAGAATATAGGAGGAAAATCTCATGGGAAAGATTATTGGTATTGATTTAGGAACAACAAATTCATGTGTTGCAGTAATGGAAGGTGGAGAACCGACTGTCATCACAAATGCAGACGGAGGAAGAACAACCCCATCCGTTGTCGGATTTAAGAAAGATGGAGAGAGACTGGTCGGAGATTTGGCAAAGCGTCAGGCAGTGACCAATGCGGACAGAACCATTTCTTCCATCAAGAGACATATGGGTACCGATTATAAAGTAGCGATTGATGGAAAAACTTACACACCGCAGGCAATTTCAGCGATGATTCTTCAGAAATTAAAAGCAGATGCAGAGGCTTATCTTGGAGAAAAAGTGACCGAAGCGGTAATCACGGTACCGGCATATTTTAATGATGCGCAGAGACAGGCTACCAAAGATGCAGGAAAAATTGCAGGTCTGGACGTCAAGAGAATTATCAACGAGCCGACTGCCGCAGCTTTGGCATATGGTCTGGATAACGAAGGCGAGCAGAAGATTATGGTATACGATTTAGGCGGTGGTACTTTTGACGTGTCCGTAATCGAAAT
This sequence comes from uncultured Lachnospiraceae bacterium, assembly GCA_947624875.1. Classification (GTDB taxonomy): domain Bacteria; phylum Bacillota; class Clostridia; order Lachnospirales; family Lachnospiraceae; genus Eubacterium_G. Next base: position 14,394 of record CANQMA010000039.1, on the reverse strand, counting down.
CGGCGACGGCGTAATCGAAGTGTTGGCTACTTCCGGTGATAACAGACTCGGTGGTGACGACTTTGATAAAAAGATTATGGATTATATGATATCTGACTTTAAGACAAAGACCGGAGTCGATCTTTCCAAAGACAATATGGCAATGGAAAGAGTCAAGGCAGAAGCTGAAGATGCAAAGAAGAAACTTTCTTCCGCTACACAGGTAGAAATCAGTATTCCGTTTATCACAGCGACTGCAGAAGGCCCGCAGCATCTGAATATGACGCTGACAAAAGCAAAATTTGATGAATTGACCAGAGATCTTGTTGAGAGAACTGCAGTTCCGGTTCAAAATGCGTTAAAGGATGCAGGAATTTCAGCATCAGAATTGAGCAAGGTTTTATTGGTCGGTGGTTCCACCAGAATTCCGGCTGTACAGGATAAAGTAAAACAGTTGACAGGACATGAGCCGTCAAAGAAGATGAACCCGGACGAATGTGTTGCCGTAGGCGCTTCCATTCAGGGAGGCAAACTGGCTGGAGACGCTGGCGCCGGAGAAATTCTGTTGCTTGACGTTACGCCGCTTTCCTTATCCATTGAGACCATGGGTGGTATTGCAACAAGACTGATTGAGAGAAACACGACCATTCCTACAAAGAAAAGTCAGATCTTCTCTACTGCTGCAGATAACCAGACTGCCGTTGATATCAATGTGGTACAGGGTGAAAGACAGTTTGCAAGGGATAATAAGAGTCTTGGACAGTTCCGTCTGGACGGAATCCCTCCGGCAAGAAGGGGCGTTCCACAGATTGAAGTAACCTTTGATATTGACGCAAATGGTATTGTAAACGTCTCTGCAAAGGATTTAGGTACAGGAAAAGAACAGCATATCACCATTACCGCCGGCTCTAACATGTCAGATGAAGACATTGATAAGGCAGTGAAGGAAGCTGCTGAATATGAGGCGCAGGATAAAAAGCGTAAGGAAGCAATTGATGCAAAGAATGAAGCAGATGCGATTGTCAATCAGACGGAGCAGGCAATGGCAGAAGCAGGAGATAAATTAAGCGACGCTGACAAGCAGGCAGTTCAGGCAGATATCGACGCGCTCAAGGCAACGATTGCAGGCTGTGCGGAAGGCGCAGAAATTACAGACGCGCAGATGGAGGAACTGAAAGCCGGCAAGGAAAAACTGATGAACAGCGCACAGCAGTTATTTGCAAAGATGTATGAGCAGACGCAGGGTGCGGCAGGCGCTCAGGGCGCCGGCCCGGATATGAGCGGATTTAACGGAAACACCGGAAATCCGGATGATGATGTTGTGGATGGAGAGTTTACGGAAGTATAAGACATTTTTCAGACATCAAAGAAAACCTGAAACAAAAAGTATGTGATTATCACAGGATAAAAATCCCGTCGGAATTTTTCTGACGGGTATTCCTGTGAATAAAGATAGGAATCAATATGGCAGAAAAAAGAGATTATTATGAAGTATTAGGCGTTGATAAAAATGCAGATGACGCTACCATAAAAAAAGCATACAGGCAATTGGCAAAAAAATATCATCCTGACGCCAATCCGGGAGAAGAGGCTGCCGCAAAGTTTAAGGAGGCTTCAGAGGCGTACGCCATTTTGAGCGATCCGGAAAAAAGAAGACAATATGACCAGTTTGGCCATGCCGCTTTTGACGGCGGTGCCGGTGGCGGCGGATTTGATTTCAACAGTTTTGATTTCAGTGATATTTTCGGAGACGGTTTCAGAGATATCTTTGGCGATATTTTTGGTGGTGGAAGAAGCAGTCGTAGAAACAGTAATAGTCCAATGCGGGGCGCAGATGTCCGTGTTGGAATTACGATTACATTTGAGGAATCTGTCACCGGCTGTAAAAAAGATGTATCGATTAACTTTAAAGAAACCTGTACGACCTGTCATGGCACCGGCGCAAAACCGGGCACTTCTCCGGAAACCTGTCCAAAATGTAATGGTACGGGACAGTATGTGACAAGCCGACAGACGATGTTTGGGATGATGCAGTCTGTCGATACCTGTCCAAACTGTGGCGGCGAGGGAAAAGTGATTAAGGAAAAATGTCCGGCCTGTTTTGGCGCCGGATATAAGCAGATCCGCAAAAAGGTTTCTGTGGACATTCCGGCAGGAATCGATGATAGAAACCGTATCCGTGTCGCAGGAGAGGGAGAACCGGGCAGAAATGGAGGCCCGAGAGGAGATTTGCTGGTTGATGTCCGCGTGATTCCAAGTACAGAGTTTCAAAGAGATGGACTGAATATTTACAATACGACTTATATCTCTTTTGCACAGGCGGCTCTCGGTGGAGATGTGCGCGTCAATACCATTTACGGCGACGTGAAAATAACGGTCAAACCGGGAACCCAGACAGGAGCGCGGATACGTCTGCGTGGAAAGGGAATGCCTAATGTACACAATTCCCAAGAAATCGGAAATCAGGAGACAACGCTGGTAGTGCAGGTGCCAAAACATCTGAACAGTGAGCAAAAAGAATTGATTCGCAGATTCGATGAAATCTCCGGAAATACATTAAAGGAATTTTCTCAGGAAGTGTCCGACGAAAAGGGCAGAAAGAAGTTCTTTAAAAAATAAAAAGAGACAATATGTCAAAAGCAGAAATAGAATCGATATTGCAAAAAGGGCAGGTGATGAAGGCGCCTGTCCTTTTTTGCAGGGATTTCCCTCTGATAGAAAATTGCCTAAACAGTTGCAATGTGTTATGATAATAACTCGGTAATGCTTTTTATTTGCAGGGAGAATGCAGGTTATGAAATGGAATAAATATCGTTTAAAGACGACAACACAGGCGACGGACTTTGTCTGCGGCCTGCTGATTGAACTGGGAATCAACGGAATGGAGGTCGAAGATCATCTTCAGCTTTCCGAAGAAGAAAAAAAGGCGCAGTTTATCGATTATCTGGCCGATCTTCCGGAGGACGACGGCACGGCATATATTAGTTTTTATACGGAAGAAAATGAGCATGCGGATACGCTGTTAGAAGAACTTCGAAAAAAGTTAAAAGAGGCGGCGGATTTTATTGATGTAGGAGAAGGAAGTATTGAAGAAAGCGTCACGGAGGATATTGACTGGGTCAATAACTGGAAGCAGTACTTTCGGCCTTTTACCGTAGAAAATTTCTTTATTAAGCCGACATGGGAGAAGACCGATGCCGGGAAGCGGGATATGCAGGTGATTGAAATCGACCCGGGGACTGCATTTGGAACCGGAAAACATGATACGACGCAGCTCTGCATAAAGCAATTAATCCGGCATGTAAAACCCCGCGATAAGGTACTCGATCTGGGATGCGGCAGCGGAATTTTGTCAATCGTGGCAAAAAAACTGGGCGCCGGCGCCATATCCATGACGGACATTGACAGGGCGGCAATTGATGCAGCAAGAGAAAATCTTGAGGGAAACCGGATTTTGCTTGATGATGTGGAACTCTTTGAGGGAAACGTTTTGGAAGATGAAACGATGCAGCGTCATTTTGAGGTGCAGCAGTATGATGTTGTTGTGGCAAATATTTTAGCAGACGTCATTATTCCAATCGCGGGAATGGTGGACCGGTTTTTGAAACCGGGCGGTGTCTTTATCGCTTCCGGAATTATTTATATGAAAGAGGATGAAGTGCGAAGGGCAATCGGGAAAAACCAAAATCTGCGTTGGGACAATGTAGAAAAACAGGGAGACTGGCGCGCAATGACGGCAGTGAAAAAATAGAGGAAAAGAGATGTATCGTTTTTTTGTGGAAAAAAACCGGATTCAGGAAAATCTGATTGAGATTTGCGGCGCGGATGTGAATCACATTAAAAATGTGCTGCGTATGCGCGTCGGGGAACCGCTGTTGGTCAGCGACGGGGAAGACAGAGAATATCTCTGCCGGATCTGCGAAATCGGGAAGGAACACGTGATGGCGCAGATTGAGGATGTGAACGGTCCGTGCCGGGAACTTCCCGTAAAAGTAACCTTGTTTCAGGCGCTTCCCAAAGGGGATAAAATGGAGACCATTATTCAGAAAATGGTGGAGCTCGGAGTCTGTCAGATTGTTCCGGTCCGCACAAAACGCTGTGTTGTAAAATTAGACGAGAAAAAAGCAGAAAATAAAGTAAAACGGTGGAACACGATTTCGCTGAGCGCTGCAAAACAATCAAAGCGCGGTATTGTGCCGGAGGTATTCCACCCGGTCACTTTTCAGCAGGCGCTTGAGCAGGCAAAGCAGATGGACTTGGTACTGATTCCCTATGAAAATGCGGAGGGCATTGCATATACGCGCAGCGTATTAGAAAAAATCAATCCCAAGATGCAGGTTGGTATTTTTATCGGCCCGGAGGGCGGATTCACGTTAGAAGAAGTGACGAAAGCGAAAGAGGCGGGAGCCTTAGAAATCACGCTTGGAAAACGGATTCTCCGCACAGAGACGGCGGGCATGGCATTGATGTCAGCCATTATGATTTTGAATGAGCAGGAATAGGAGCAGAGATGGAAATATATTTTGACAATTCGGCGACAACCAAAGTATCGGAACCGGTCAAAGACCTTGTTGTGAAAGTGATGACTCAGGATTTTGGAAATCCTTCGTCCATGCATATGGCAGGCGTTCACGCAGAGCAATATGTGAAAGAGGCAAAGGAAAATATTGCAAAGACCCTGAAAGTGACGCCCGCAGAAATCTATTTCACCTCCGGCGGCACAGAGTCAAACAATATGGCGGTTGTCGGAAGCGCACAGGCAAATAAGCGAAGCGGAAACCGTGTACTCACGACGTCGGTGGAACATTCTTCCGTCAGCGCTCCAATGAAATATTTAGAGAAAGAGGGATTCGAAGTCGTTTACCTGCCGGTAGATCAAACCGGAGCCGTTCAAATGGATGCGCTGAAAGAAGCCATGACGCCGGAGACAATCTTGGTTTCTGTAATCCATATCAACAACGAAGTGGGCGCCATTCAGCCGATTGAAGAGATTGGAACATATATCAAATCAATCAATCCGAATGTCGTATTTCATGTCGATGCGGTTCAGTCCTACGGGAAACTGGAAATCCGTCCGAAGAACGGCAAGATTGATTTGCTTTCCGTCAGTGGACATAAAATTCACGGACCGAAGGGAAGCGGATTTATTTATATCAAAAAGAATACGAAAATCAATCCACTCATTCTTGGTGGGGGACAGCAGATGGGATTCCGCTCCGGTACGGAAAACGTTCCGGGAATTGCAGGGATCGGACAGGCTGCAAAAGACTGTTATGAAAATCTGGAAAGCAATGTTTCCAAAATGACAGCGCTCAAAGATTACATGATACGACGGTTCGGGGAACTCGATGGAGTCACGGTACACAGTCAAAAAGGAACAGCGGGAGCGCCGCATATTGTAAGCGCCGGCTTTTTGGGCGTTCGAAGTGAAGTGCTGCTCCACGCCTTAGAAGAGAGAGGCGTCTATATCTCGGCAGGAAGCGCATGTTCCTCCAACCACCCGGCAGTCAGCGCGACACTCAAAGCAATGGGAGTCAAAAAAGAACTTTTAAATGCTACGGTCCGCTTTAGTTTTTGCGCTGACAACACGAGAGAAGAGGCAGATTATGTGATAGAGCAGTTAAAGGAATTGTTGCCAATGCTCCGAAAATATGTTAGAAAATAAAAAGCCGGGATTGACAGAAGTTTCAGTAACAGGGAGGAACTGATGAAAAATTCGTTTTTAATTAAATATGCAGAAATAGGAGTCAAGGGAAGAAACAGGTATCTCTTTGAAGACGCGTTGGTGCAGAACGCGCAGAACGCGCTGGATAAGATTGACGGAAAGTTTCGTGTGACAAAAGAATATGGACGTATTTACGCAATGCCACAGGAAGCGTATGATTTTGACGAGGCGGTGGATGCGCTGCAGCATGTGTTTGGCATTGTCGGAATCTGCCCAATGCTCCAGATAGAGGACGAGGGCTTTGAACACCTCTGCCAAAACGTACTAAAATACATTGAAGAACATTATGAAACAAAAGATTTTACATTTAAAGTGATGGCCAGACGGGCAAGAAAAAATTATCCGATGGATTCCATGGAGCTGAATCAGGAACTTGGCGGAAGAATTTTGGATGCATTTCCGAAAACGCGGGTGGATGTGCATCAGCCGGAAGTTGTCATTCATGTTGAAATCAGAAATCATATCAATATTTATTCTAAAATTCTTCCGGGACCTGCCGGAATGCCGGTGGGCACTGCCGGAAAGGCGATGCTTTTATTATCCGGCGGCATCGACAGTCCGGTTGCAGGATATATGACGGCAAAGCGCGGTGTCGTGATTGACGCAGTGTACTTTCATGCGCCGCCATATACTTCAGAGCGCGCAAAACAGAAAGTAATAGATTTGGCAAAACTGGTGGCACGATATTCCGGGCCGATGAAACTGTATGTCGTCAATTTCACCGATATTCAGATGTATATCTATGATCAGTGCCCGCATGATGAACTGACCATTATTATGAGAAGATATATGATGAGAATCGCAGAGCAATTTGCAGCAAAAGAAAAAGCACATGCGCTGATTACCGGGGAATCTATCGGACAGGTTGCAAGTCAGACGATGCAGAGCCTTGCGGCGACAAACGAAGTCTGCACGATGCCGGTATTCCGTCCGGTCATTGCCTTTGACAAGCAGGAGATTATCGACATTTCACTGAAAATCGGCACTTATGAGACCTCCATTCTGCCTTATGAGGACTGCTGTACGACTTTTGTGGCAAAGCATCCGGTAACAAAACCGAATATCAATGTCATCAAAAATTCAGAAACGCATCTGACAGAAAAGATTGACGAAATGCTTCAGAAAGCCATTGATACAGTGGAAATTATCGAAATCGGACAATAAATGAAAACCACTGCCTTTCCAATCAAAAGCAGTGGTTTCAAATACAAATAAATTTCTATGTAAGATAGTGATTATGCTTCATATTTTTTTAAGACTTCAAGAACTTCATCGACTTCGTTATCATCATGGATATTTAAGTTGATCGGCTTGGAAAGATCCAGACTGAAAATACCCATAATAGATTTTGCATCAATTACATAACGACCTGAAACCAAATCGAAATCACTATCAAACCGATTAATGTCATTGACAAAATTTTTTACTTTGTCAATAGAACTCAGGTTAATACGAACTGTTTTCATAATGCAGACACCTCACTTTTATTGATGTACTAATCATAGCACGGTTTCAGGGATTATTCAAGTCTCGCAGATGCAAAGAAACAGAGACGGGAGGCAGAAATGAGAAAGGCGGCGCTGCACAATCTGGGATGCAAAGTAAACGCATACGAAACAGAGGCAATGACCCAGCTGCTGATGCAGGCTGGATATGAAATTGTGCCCTTTCACGAGATGGCAGATGTGTATATTGTCAACACCTGTACCGTGACCAATATTGCGGACAGAAAATCAAGACAGATGCTTCATAAAGCCCGAAAACAGAATCCGGACGCTATTGTCGTAGCGGCAGGCTGTTATGCGCAGACGTCCATCGGGAAAGTGATGGAAGATTTGTCGGTTGATTTGGTTTTGGGAAACAATAAAAAGAACGAGATTGTGACGATTCTGGAACAATATTTGGAACACCGGGCAAAAAAAGATTATGTGATTGATGTGAATCATACAGATGAATACGAAAATCTTGAAATCAGCACCGTGACCGGACATACGAGGGCTCATTTAAAGATTCAGGACGGCTGCAACAGTTTCTGTTCTTATTGCATTATTCCTTATGCCAGGGGAAGAATCCGCAGCAGAAAACTGGAAAGTATTGTGCAGGAAGTACAAAGACTGGCGGCAAACGGCTTTTTAGAAATTGTTCTGACCGGAATCAATCTGAGTTGTTATCGGGATGAACAGTACAGGTTGATTGACGTTATAGAGCGGATTGATCAGATAAAAGGAATTGAGAGAATCCGGCTGGGTTCACTGGATCCGGAGGTTGTCACGGAAGAATTTGCACAACGTCTCTCTAAAGTAAAAAAAATCTGCCCGCATTTTCATTTATCTATGCAGAGCGGCTGTGATAAAACCTTGAAGGCGATGAACCGGCATTACACCTCAGCGCAGTTTTATGAAATCTGTCAAAGGCTCCGCGCTTATTTTCCGGAGGCTGCGTTGACCACGGATGTAATCGTTGGATTTCCGCAGGAGACGGAAGAAGATTTTCATCAGACAGAAGAATTTGTAAAAAAGGTACAGTTTGCGGAACTTCATGTATTTAAGTATTCCAAACGCGATGGTACGGCGGCGGCAAAGATGACCGGACAGGTTGACGAAAACGTAAAGGCAGAGCGGAGCGCTGCTTTGATACAAATTGGAAATCTGCTCAAAGAAACGTATCGGAACAGGCAGATTGGACATACTGTGAAAGTCTTATTTGAAGAGGAAATCAGCCTGGGGGATAAAAAATATTTTGTTGGACATACTAGAGATTATATCAGGGTAGCAGTGGAAAGCCCGGAAAATATTGCCGGAAAAATCATCGGGGTGCGCCTGATGAAAAATATGGACAAGGAAATAATGCTTGCCACACTGTGAATTTTATATTAAACTAAAGGTACATATGGCTATGAAGAGCAAAAAGGACGTGATAAGATGAGCGATTTAAGGAATACACAGTTTTACAAAGTTCCACAGGAACAGGCGCTTGGCGTTGAAGAAATTCTGGAAAAGGTGTATGCCGCTTTGGCAGAAAAAGGTTACAATCCGGTGAATCAAATTGTGGGGTATGTAATGTCCGGAGACCCTACCTATATTACAAGCCATAATAATGCCAGAAGTCTGATCATGAAAGTGGAACGTGACGAACTGATTGAAGAAACGGTAAAATACTATATCAATAACAAGTTGAAGTAAGCGCAAAAGCGCAGACTTGTTTTTGTTGTGCAAAAAAGGTCCTAGGGCCTTTTTTCGGTGTACATAGGGGACATCATGAGAATTTTGGGTTTAGATTTTGGTTCAAAAACGGTAGGAGTCGCCGTAACGGATCCGTTGGGACTGACAGCGCAGGGAGTGGAGATCATCCGAAGGGATTCGCCCAACAAATTGCGGAGAACGCTTGCCAGAATCGAAGAATTAGTAAATGATTATCAGATAGAAAAAATTGTGCTGGGCTATCCCGTTATGCTCAGTGGAAGCGAAGGGGAACGGGTAAAAAAAACAAAAGAATTTGCTGCGCTTTTAGAAAAACGTGTGGGGAAAGAGATCATCTTTCAGGATGAAAGACTGACGACTGTGGAAGCCTGTGAGATTATGAACCAGGCAGGGATTAAAAAGGAAGACCGCAAAAAGTATGTGGATCAGATTGCTGCAGCAATTATATTAGAAGACTATCTCCATAGTCTAAAATAGCACAGAGCATCGGACACTGCTTTTTTAACAGAATGAATACATGAAAAAACAGCGAGGTTTGACGAAATGGATGAAAAAATCATTATGATGGACGATGACGGCAATGAAGTAGAACTGTTCATTGTGGAGGAAACAAGAATTAACAATGTAAATTATATTCTCGTAACAGAAGACGAGAGTGAGGAAGCGGAAGCTTATATATTTAAAGATGTATCTGACGACAATGCTGCTGAAGCAGTTTATGAACCGGTAGAAGAGGAAGAAGAAATTCAATATATTGGAAAAATTTTTTCTGAACTTTTAGAGGATACGGACATCCTTTAATGCCGGGAGTGCATTCATGCCTTTGGGCGTCAGTACATACCTGTGATGAAGAGCGGAAATAAAGATTGAGGAGGATTTATTTTTTCATGAGTGACAATTCAAGAGTAAAAGTGATTCCATTAGGAGGACTGGAGCAGATTGGAATGAACATGACTGCCTTTGAATACAATGACAGTATTGTTATTGTGGATTGCGGTTTGTCTTTTCCGGACGATGAAATGTTGGGAATCGACTGTGTCATTCCGGATATTACATTTTTAAGAGAAAATAAAAGTCGAATTAAAGGATTTGTGATTACGCATGGACATGAAGACCATATCGGCGCGCTGCCTTATGTGCTTCAGGAAATCAACGTGCCGGTTTATGGAACGAAATTGACGATTGGTATTATTGAAGGAAAACTGGCAGAGCATGAACTGTTAGATGTCGTAAAGCGTAAAGTCATGAAATTTGGACAAAGTATACATCTGGGTGATTTCCGTATTGAATTTATCCGGACGAATCATAGTATTGCCGACGCCGCAGCGCTGGCGATTCATACGCCAATCGGAGTGATTGTGCATACCGGAGATTTTAAAGTGGATTATACGCCGGTCTTCGGGGATGCGATTAATCTGACCCGATTTAGTGAACTTGGGAAAAAGGGAGTGCTGGCGCTGATGTGCGACAGTACAAACGTACTGCGGCCGGGATTTACGCCGTCCGAGCGTACTGTGGGAAGCACGTTTGACTCCATTTTTGCTTCGCATACAAAGAGCAGAATTATTATCGCGACTTTTGCCTCCAATGTGGACAGAGTGCAGCAGATTATCAATACGGCACGCAAATACAACCGCAAAGTAATTGTGGAAGGACGGAGTATGGTCAATATCATTTCCGTTGCAAGGGAAATGGAATATCTTGATATTCCTGACAATACACTGATTAGTATTGAAGAAATGAAAAATTATACCGACGAACAGCTCGTATTGATCACGACGGGAAGTCAGGGAGAGTCCATGGCGGCATTATCCCGTATGGCGGCTTCCCTGCATAGAAAGGTGACCATTAATCCGGGAGATACCATTGTATTTAGTTCTACGCCGATTCCGGGAAATGAAAAGGCGGTTTCCAAAGTCATCAATGAACTTTACATGAAAGGCGCAGAGGTGATTATGCATGAAACGCATGTTTCAGGACATGCCTGTCAGGAAGAAATCAAACTGATATATTCGCTGGTAAAGCCGAAATATGCGATTCCGGTGCATGGAGAATACAGACATTTAAAGGCGCAGGGTGAACTTGCGGTCAGCATGGGAATTCCGAAAGAAAATGTTTTCTTAATGGAATCCGGAGATGTCCTTGGAATCGGAAAGGAAGACGCTAAGATTATCGGAAAAGTGCCGGCAGGTTCAGTTCTGGTAGACGGACTTGGCGTAGGGGATGTTGGAAACATTGTGCTTAGGGACCGTCAAAATCTTGCAGAAAACGGCATTATCATTGTCGTATTGACACTGGAGAAATATACCAATCAGATTCTTGCCGGACCGGATATTGTCACGAGAGGATTTGTCTATGTGCGGGAAGCAGAAAATCTGATTGACGACGCAAGAGACGTTGTGGCAAATGCTTTAGACGCCTGTTTGAAAAATGGCGGATCAGACTGGGGAAAAATTAAAATGGTAGTAAAGGACAGTCTTGGCGAATATCTTTGGAAAAAGATGCGCAGAAGCCCAATGATTTTACCGATTATCATGGAAGTGGATTAAGGATTGTAAGGAGGGAGCATGAACAATCGAAAAACTTCGCAGGGATTTGCAAAAGTATCTTTAAAAACATTAAAATATGGCATTATTGTTTTGATTGTAGTTATCTGTGCGACGACAGCGTATCGTTTTGGCTCACGTATTTTCAGCAGTGAAGGCGCGACGCCGCCTCCGGGAACTGACCTTCCCTATACGGTCACCGATGGGACATCCATCATTGAACTGGCAGACGAACTCGAAGAATTCGGGATTATTAAAAGTTCGAATGTATTCCTGGTTCAATCCTATCTTTACAATGTCAAAAGTATTACTCCGGGCACTTACAACTTTAATACCTCTGATAGCGCCGAGGAAATTTTTAGAATTCTGAGTGAAGGACCGGAAGAAAAAAAAGAGGAAAAGACTACGGAGGAACAGAAGTAATGATGGAAGACAGAATCGTTACATACATCCGCTCTTTAGAAAAAATGAACAGCGCGCTGCTGGAACAGATTGAGGAGCAGGCGCATATCGATCAGGTGCCTATTATCAGAAAAGAAATGGAGAGTTTTCTCCGGGTTATTCTGATGATAAAAAAACCGGAGAGTATATTGGAGCTGGGGACCGCTGTCGGTTACTCAGCCCTTTTCATGAGTGAATGTGTGAAAGATACAAAAATTGTGACGATTGAAAATTATGAAAAAAGGATTGCGGCTGCCCGTGAAAATATCCATAAAGCAGGCAAGGAAGATCAAATTACCTTGGTCGAAGGAGACGCTCTTGAAGTCATGCCGACGCTTGATGCAGAACAGTTTGATTTTGTCTTTATGGATGCCGCAAAGGCACAGTATATTTATTTTCTGCCAGAGGTGCTCCGGTTGATGAAGCCGGGTGCGGTTCTGGTCACCGACAATGTTTTTCAGGAGGGCGACCTGCTGGAATCCCGGTTTGCCGTCAAAAGACGCGACCGCACGATTCACAAAAGAATGCGTGCCTATCTGGAGGCAGTGAAAAATCACGAAAATCTGGAAACCAGTATTGTGCCGCTGGGAGACGGCATTACAATCAGTATCAAAAAATAGAGGAAATTTTTTAGGAGAATGCAATGAAAAAACCGGAATTACTGATTCCAGCAAGTAATCTGGAAGTGTTAAAAACGGCGGTCCGATATGGAGCAGACGCCGTCTATATTGGAGGGGAGGTCTTCGGTCTGCGCGCCAAGGCAAAAAACTTTACGCTTTCCGAGATGACAGAGGGCGTACAATTTGCTCATGAGCACGGAGTGAAAGTGTATGTTACTGCAAATATTTTAGCGCATAATGCAGACCTTGAACCGGTGAAAGCATATTTCTCCGACTTAAAGCAGGTTTCCCCCGACGCATTGATTATTTCAGATCCGGCCGTATTTATGATAGCGAAAGAAATTCTGCCGGAGATGGAAATTCATATCAGCACACAGGCAAACAATACGAACTATGGAACCTTCGATTTCTGGCATCGTCTCGGGGCGAAGAGAGTAGTCTCCGCCAGAGAATTATCGTTGGCAGAGATTGCGGACATTCGCAAAAATATTCCTGAAGATTTGGAAATTGAAACCTTTGTTCATGGAGCGATGTGTATCTCTTATTCCGGCAGATGTCTGCTCAGCAGTTTTATGGCGGGAAGAGATGCAAACAAAGGAGCATGTACGCACCCGTGCAGGTGGAAATATGCTGTGGTTGAGGAATCCAGACCCGGACAATATATGCCGGTTGAGGAAACAGACCGGGGGACTTATATTTTTAATTCCAAGGATTTGTGTATGATTGAGTATATTCCGGAATTAGTCGGGGCAGGGATTGACAGTTTTAAAGTGGAAGGGAGAATGAAAACAGCGCTCTATGTGGCGACTGTGGCAAGAACCTACCGCATGGCGATTGACGACTATTTTGAGAGCCCGCAGAAATACCGGGACTTAATCCCGACATACAAAAAACTGATTTCCCAGTGTACCTATCGGCAGTATACAACAGGATTTTTCTTTGGAAAGCCGGATGAAACTGCGCAGATATATGACAGCAACGTCTATGAGAGAGATTATGTATATCTTGGAATTGTAGAACAGGCTTCAAAAGATGGCGTCTGTCTGCTGGAACAGAAAAATAAATTCTGTGTCGGAGAGCAAATTGAAATTATGAAAGCAGATGGAAAGGATATTGACGTGTCTGTTCTTTCCATTGAGGATATAGATGGAAACCGGATGGACAGCTGTCCACACCCGAAACAAAAAATTGCGGTTCGGTTAAGCGCCCCGGCCATGGTGGGGGATGTCCTTCGCATGAAAAGCAAAGATTCCGATAAAACCGGGGAATAGACAGGCACCGAAAATCACATTTTGGCATAAACTGTGTTAAGAATGTGGTGAGGTGCGTGCATGAGGACTTTTCCGGAACCACTCACTGCTGAAGAAGAAAAGCAGTGCCTTCAAAGAATGAAGTCCGGCGAAAAGAAAGCAAGGGACTTATTGATTGAAAAAAATTTAAGACTTGTAGCTCATATAGCAAAAAAATATTATGCAGAGAATCGCGAAAATGAAGAATTAATTTCAATAGGAACCATCGGTCTGATCAAAGCAGTCAATACCTATAATCCCGAAAAAGGAAACCGGCTGGTCACCTATGCTGCGAAATGTATTGAAAAAGCAATGCTATCAGTGTGGCTTCGTGGAAGCGGAAGCGTATTCTCCAGAGATGGGAAAATGGCAGGTATGGAAGAAGGAATCATAGCATACGATTGCGATAATTAATTTTGTGTGTTAGAATTTAACTGGATGTATATAATAAAAGCGTGTAATGCGTTGATTGTGCAGCAACCAGATTTTGGGAGGCAAATATAGTACTTATAAATCATTAGGTAATTGCGAAACTCACTAACGTTCGTTTGCAATCTTGAACCAAAACAAGGAAGAATTCGTGTTCCTCACGAA
>CANQMA010000038.1 GCA_947624875.1 uncultured Lachnospiraceae bacterium | reverse complement strand
TAGGGAAACAAATCGAAACGAATTATATCTAAGGAGTTCTCTGACCTTTCCCAACTGACAATAAGTTTACTCTATCTTAAATAAAGTTTAAATTGTAAATTATGGAAATTGATAGTATAATCGGATTTATCGAAAAAATATAGGAGTAAAAAAATGAGAAAAACAGTTTCAAAACTTATTGCATTGTTGATTGTTGTAGTCATTACTGCAGGTATTATTCCGATGAATCTGTGCGGGATACAGGCGGCGGAATCCACCAATTATACGATTAAAGTCAATCTGGGAACAAACACTACCACGATATACAATAAAGACGGCAAAGCCATTAAGGCAATGATCTGTTCCCCAAGTTCGGAATCGCCGACGGGAACTTTTTATGTTCCGGTAAAATACCGCTGGCACGAAATGATTGGAAACTGTTATGCGCAGTATTGTACACGAATCACTACAGGAATCCTGTTCCATTCTGTCTGGTATTATAAAAACGGAGACAAATCCACAATGTCTGTTGCGGCTTACAATGTCATGGGACAAAAAGCTTCGCATGGCTGCGTACGGCTTCTCTGCAAAGATGCGAAATGGATTTATGACCACTGCGCGGTGGGAACAAAAATAACGATGTTTTGGGGCACCAAAAAGGATGACCCGCTGAAAAGACCATCCTTTATGCCGATTCGTAATGGAAAATTCACGGACTGGGATCCGACAGATCCGGATGTCCACAACCCTTATAAAAAGGCAAAACCAACCGTAAAAGCAATTTCCAAAACAATTGAATATGGTACAAAGATAAAAAGTTTGGCGGATCTGGTTACCGTATCAGACAGTTTGGGAAATGAGCTCGAAAAAACAGACGTCAGCGTAAAAACAAAGGGAAAAGTCAACACCATGAAACTTGGCACCTACAAGGTCACTTATTCACTCAAAGACGCTGCCGGAAGAAAAGGGAAGAAAACGGTAAAGTTTAAAGTAGTCGATACGAAATCACCGGTGATCAGCGGAGCGAAAAATAAGAGCAATGTCGCTATGGGGAATACGCTGGATGTAAAAACCGGGGTTACGGCAAAGGCCGCTTCAGGAAAAAACCTGACTTCAAAAATAAAGATTACCGCAAAAAAAGCCGGAAAGAATGTTCCAATTATTGCCGGAAAAATCAAATTTGAGAAAAAAGGCAAATATAAGATTACTTATAAAGTTCAGGGAAAGAATAAAAAAACTGCGAAAAAGACGGTAACGTATCAGGTAACTGACCAGAGAGTGAAAATGACATTAAAATCCTCTTCGGTACAGATTGCAGAAGGAAGCGCGTTTGATGCATACAGTTACATAACGACATTTACTTCATATAAAGGAATCACTTTAAATAAAAAGAAAAATATCGTTGTGACTGGAACGGTAAACACAAAGAAACCGGGCGTTTATACCATTACTTATAAAGCGCAGCAGGGCAAAAAGACTTATACGGCTGTCACTAAAAAATTAAAAGTTACGGTGAAGGCGCCGGCGCCACAGACAACGACTCCGCCGACAACAAAGCCGGAGCAGACAACAAAACCGGAGGCGACCACTCCGGAACAGACGACGCAGCCGGAAGCAACCACTCCGGATCAGACGGCACAGCCGGAGACAACCACTCCGCCGCAGGAAGAGACGACCTCTGCGGAGGAACCGACTGCAAATGTATAAAAATAAGGTTGTGAAAAACCCGAAGCGCTTTCATGTAAAAGGGAAAATCAAATGTTTGAGTATAATACGATTGTTGGATATAGCAAACTAAACCGGAACAAACAGGTTCCACTCCATGAAATGGTAAACTATATGCAGGACTGTACCACGTTTCATTCTGAATCTGTGGGCAGAGGGCTGCAATATATGGAATCCATCAAAAAGGCATGGATATTAAAAGCATATCATATTGTTCAGGAGAAACCGATTGAGGTCGGACAGAAGATCACGGTAGGGACATCTCCGTCAGAATTTCGGGGTACTTTTGGAGAACGCCAGTTTTATATCAGGGATGAGGGCGGAAATGATCTCGTGCGGGCAAACAGTCTATGGATTTTACTGGATACCGAATTCCGCAGCCCGATTCGGATTACTGAAGAAGACATCAAGCCTTATGACCTGAAAACTGTTTTTGAGGACATTCCTGTCGACCGAAAAATGAAATTACTGTCGGAGAAAACAGAAAAAAGCGTGTTCCCCGTGATGCGGACTTATATTGACAGTAATGGACACATGAACAATGCAGAATATTTTCGGCTTATTGAGGAAATTCTGCCGGATGGTTTCCAATGGAAGGATATTCAGATTGTTTTTCACAAAGAAGCAATGGAGGGAGAACAGATTCATTCATTTCTGCATTGTGAACCGGAAGGGCTGGGAATCAGCCTTGAAAACCACCTTGGAGAAAAACTTACCACCATTCAGGTAAAGTAACAGAGAGTTCCAAAAAGAACTCTCTGTTCTTATCATAATAGGAAAAGAGAAAGTGTTATGGAATTAGGGAAATTGCAGACGTTGGAAATTGTCCGGAAAGTCGAGTTCGGCGTCTATCTTGGTACGAAGGATGAGCAGATTCTGCTGCCAAAAAAACAGGTTCCACAGGAAAGCAGCATTGGAGATTCCGTGGAAGTGTTTGTGTATCGGGATTCTCAAGACCGGCTGATTGCTACGACAAACAGACCGAAGGCGTATTTGGGAGAAATCGCAAAGCTTCAGGTCAAAGATATCTCAAAAAACGGGGCGTACCTGGACTGGGGACTGGAAAAAGATTTATTTCTGCCCTATAAGGAGCAGACTATGCAGCTTACGAAGGGCGGCTGGGTTTTGGTCGGCGTTTACATCGATAAAAGCGACCGCCTCTGCGCCACGATGAAAGTTTCCGGTTATTTGAAATCCAATGCGCCTTATGAAGCGGAGGATATTGTACACGGAACGGTTTACAATTTAAATAAGAACTACGGCGCCTTTGTGGCAGTAGACAATCAATATTACGGACTGATCCAAAATAAGGAATTGACAAAACAGCTTCGCATCGGTGAGGAGATTGAGGCAAGGGTAATCGCAGTGCGCCCGGATGGGAAACTTGATCTGGCCGTGCGCAAAAAAGCATACCTGCAGATTGAGGAAGACGCAGAGAAAATTGTCCGCTTTATGGAAGAAAACGGAGGGAAACTCGACTATACCGATAAAGCGAATCCAGAGACGATCCGGCAGGATTTTGAGATGAGCAAAAATGAATTTAAACGCGCTATTGGCAGATTGCTCAAAGATAAGCGGATTTTTATTGGTGAAAATAAGATAATTTTAACGAAATAAAATATCTTGTATGCAAATTCAACAAAGTTTAATTTGTTATTTTGTGTATTTACAATATAGAATTTTATGCCATTATATTTTAAAATAAATTCATTGAAAAGCGGATGACCCGTTTATATTACTAGGAGGAAGAAAAAATGGCAAGTTTATCTTTAAAGAACATCAGTAAGGTTTATCCAAACGGATTTCAGGCAGTAAAAGATTTCAATCTTGAAATTAAGGACAAAGAATTTATTATCTTTGTAGGCCCGTCAGGTTGTGGTAAGTCTACGACACTTCGTATGATTGCCGGTCTGGAAGAAATTTCATCCGGTGAGCTCTATATCGGAGACAAGCTGGTCAACGATGTTGAGCCAAAGGACAGAGATATTGCGATGGTATTCCAGAACTACGCATTGTACCCGCACATGACAGTTTATGACAATATGGCGTTTGGTCTGAAGTTAAGAAAAGTACCAAAGGCTGAGCAGGAAAGATTAGTTAAAAACGCAGCAAAGATTCTTGACTTGGAGTCTTTACTGGATCGTAAGCCAAAGGCTTTATCCGGTGGTCAGAGACAGAGAGTTGCGATGGGACGTGCAATCGTGCGTGACCCGAAAGTATTCCTGATGGACGAACCTCTTTCAAACTTGGATGCAAAGTTGAGAGTGCAGATGCGTGTTGAAATTGCAAAGATTCATAAGAGCCTGGGCGCTACGATTATTTATGTAACACATGACCAGACAGAGGCTATGACGCTTGGTACAAGAATCGTCGTTATGAAAGACGGTGTGGTTCAGCAGGTAGATTCACCAAAGAACTTATATGATAAGCCGGTAAATCTGTTTGTAGCCGGATTTATGGGATCTCCGCAGATGAACTTTATTGATGCTGAAGTTGAGCGTGTTGACGGTGTGATTAAACTTCATATCGGACAGGCAAGAACTTATATTACAGTTCCAACGGAACAGGCAGACAGACTTGTTGAAGGTGGATATGTTGGAAAGACCGTTGTTATGGGTATCAGACCGGAAGATATTCATGATGAAGAAAGTTTCATTGAAAACTCACCGGAAAGCTCATTTAAGACAACCATCAGAATTTACGAGTTGCTTGGCGCAGAAGTTTACTTATACTTTGACCTGGAAGGTTTTGAGTGTACAGCAAGAGTAAATGCACGTACGAATGCAAGACCGGGTGATGAAGTTACGATGGCAATGGATCTTACAAAACTTCATATCTTTGATAAAGATACAGAAAAGGTTATTACAAACTAGGCCTTTTGGAAACATAAAAAAGCGATACTTTCGGGTATCGCTTTTTTTGTTTGATTTCTATTTGTTTACATAAGTTTTTCAGTGAAGCCGGTTATTTCATAAATCCCCCTTTTTGAAATTCGGGAAAAGTTCAAAATTACATGAAAACTATACAAAAAAATTTCTTTATGATAATATATAACAAGTGAGTTTTGCTCCTGAAGTATATTTCTTAAATTACATAGAAAGAAAGGTCGAAGATGTATACATTCAAAGAATTAAGAAAATCATCAAAAAAATCTATAGGGGGGGGTACTGACTTACGGGTTGCAATTCTTGGCAACTGCGCCACACAGTTTTTTGCAACAGCGTTAAGAGGCTGCGCTGCTTTAGAAAAATTATCTGTGAATGTATTTGATGCGGATTATAATCAAATTGATGCGCAGTTGTTAGATAAAAATTCAGAGGTTTATGCATTCCAACCTGATAATATTATTCTCTGGCTCGCTACGGACAAACTCTATGAAGAATTTCTTGATATGCCGTTTGAGCAGAGGGAAGATTTTGCTTCTTATTATATGTCAAAGATTCAGCAGTATTGGCATTTAATTCTAAAAAATTCTAAAGCTCATATTATACAGTTTAACTTCAGTGAACTGGACGATAAAGTTCTGGGCTCATATTCCTGTAAGGTTACATCAACCTTTAGTTATCAGATACGAAAATTGAATTATTTATTACAAGAGGCGATGGCCGGAGAGACAAATGTTTATCCTGTAGATTTGCTGGCTGTTCAGATACGTCTGGGAGAGGAGTTCTTTTATAATGCTCCTTTATATTATAATGCAAAAATGACGGTATCAACGGGAACTCTGCCATATGTAGCAAAAGCGGTTGTCGATGTGCTTAAAGCGCAGACGGGAAAAATTAAGAAATGCATCATTCTTGATCTTGATAACACATTATGGGGTGGTGTGATTGGCGACGACGGAATGGATAATATTGAAATTGGCGAATTGGGAAGAGGACACGTTTTCACAAATTTCCAAAGATGGCTGAAGCAGTTGAAGGAATGTGGGGTTATTCTTGCAGTTTGTAGTAAAAATAATGAGGATATAGCGAAAGAACCATTTGAAAAACATGAGGAGATGGTTTTAAGGCTTTCAGATATTTCACTGTTTGTTGCAAATTGGAATGATAAAGCGTCCAATATCCGCCTAATACAGGAGTCTTTGAATATTGGAATGGATTCCATTGTTTTTGTAGACGATAATCCGTTTGAAAGAAATCTGGTGCGCGATTTACTGCCGGAAGTTGAAGTGCCGGAGCTTCCAACAGATCCGGCGTTGTATCTGGAATATCTTCAGTCCTGTAATTATTTTGAAACGGCATCGTTTACCGGAAGCGGTTCTGACAGGACAAAACTATATCAGGCAGAATTTGAGCGCAGGAAGTTGGAAATGACATTTGATTCCATAGATGATTATTTAAAAAGCCTGAAGATGGTTGGAGAGGCCAAGCCTTTTGATGAGACAAAGTTTTCAAGAATTGCGCAGCTTACACAGAGGTCGAACCAGTTTAATCTGAGAACAATTCGCTATACAGAAAGTGAAATACAGCAAATAGCATCTGATGACAGATATCTTACGCTTTATTATACGCTCAGGGATAAATTTGGCGATCATGGGCTGGTTGCTGTGGTGATTATGGAAAAGAAAACGGAGCAGGAATTGTTTGTGGACACATGGCTGATGAGTTGTCGTGTTCTCAAGCGCGGGATGGAAGAATATATTGTAAACTGTCTGATTCGGACTGCCAAAAAAAATGGATTCAAAACAGTTGTGGGAGAATATATCCCAACTGCCAAAAACAGTATGGTTAAAGACATCTATCAGACGATGGGATTCTGCAGGACAGATGAAAACCGATATAAGATAGATGTTGATCATTATAAAGAAAAGAAAGTTTATATTACGGAGGAATAGGAACATGGAAAGAAATGAAGTTTTTGAAAAAGTAACAGAAATTGCAAGAGATGTTTTTGAAAATGATGAAATTGTGCTGACAGATGCAACAACAGCAGCAGATGTGGAAGAGTGGGACAGCCTGACGCACCTCAGTCTGATTAGCGACATTGAAGATGAGTTTGAGATTACATTTACCCTGAGTGAAATTTCAGGGTCTAAGAATGTTGGTGAACTGATCAATGCATTGATGAAACATATCAGCGAGGGTTAAATTATGAGTGATATGTTATTTTCAAAAGACCATATATGGGTGCAAAAAACAGATGACGGCGTGCGGCTTGGAATTACGGACTATGCGCAGGAAAAACTTGGCGCGGTTCTGTTTGTGACTTTACCTTCAGAGGGAGATGATGTGCAGGCAAATGGTCGTTTCGGAGATGTGGAAAGTGTAAAAACAGTGTCCGATTTAATTTCTCCTGTGGACGGAATTGTTATTTCTGTGAATGATGCTCTGGAGGAGGAACCGGATACAATTAACGAAAGCCCATATGAAGCGTGGCTTGTAGAGGTAAAAGTAGAGCATATGCCGGAGAAACTGATGGAAGCATCTGCATATGAAATATATAAGGAAACATTATGAAATATGATTTAGCTGTAATGGGCGGAGGCCCTGCGGGATATTCGGCAGCGCTTCGGGGAGTGTCGCTTGGATTATCGGTAATTTTGTTTGAAAAAGAACAGCTTGGGGGCACCTGTCTGAACAGGGGATGTGTACCAACAAAATTTTTGGCTCATGTCGGTGAAATTTATGCGCAGTCAAGAAACAGTACCGGACTGGGAGTTATTACAGATGATGTCCGGTTAGATTATGGCATAGTGAAAAAAAAGAAAGAACAAGTTGTTGCCGAACTCCGAAGTGGCCTTGAGAGCCTGCTTATGCAACAGAAGATTGCGATTGTAAACGGAACTGCACAAATGCTGGATTGCCAGCATATTGTTTGCGGGAATGTTGTGTACGAAACGGAAAATATTCTAATTGCGACAGGCTCTGTTGCTGCACAACCACCGTTTGAGGGAACAAAAAACAGTGATGAAATATTACAGATGGAAAAAATCCCGAAGTCTGTCAGAATTATAGGCGGGGGTGTTATTGCTGTTGAGTTTGCACATATATTGAATCTGATGGGAACTGAGGTCATTATTTCGATTCGGGGAGAGAGAATTCTGCGCAGCTGGGACAAGGAAATTGCAGTTTCTTTGACACAGAACTTTAAAAGGCGTGGTATTAAAATTGAGACGGGATGCAGTTTCAGCAAAATTGATTACGATGAAACGGAAATTGTTTTTTCGGCTTTGGGGAGAAAAGCAAACTTATCGGGTGTAAACGATTCTTTAGTATCACTGGATGATAACGGTGCGGTGATTGTATCAAATCAGTTTTTGACAAAAACAGAACATATTTATGCAGCCGGAGATGTTATTTCGGAAAGTTCAATGCTCGCACATACAGCAATGGAACAAGGGAAAATGGTTGCAGAAATTATTGCCGGGAGACAGACGGGACGACCATCTGCAGTGATAAACTGTATCTATACCAGACCGGAAATCGCGTCAGTAGGAATGACGGAAATGCAGGCAAAACAGCAGAAAATAAATATTATAACAGCAAAAAGAAATTTGCGTTCAAATGCCCGTACGTTAATTAGTGGTACGGATAGAAGCTTTATTAAAATATTGGCAGATGCAAATACGCATCGGATTATTGGAGCGCAGCTTATGTGTGAGCGCGCAAGTGATATTGCTGATGAGATTGCACTTGCTATTAACAATGATTTAACAATCGGGGATTTATGTACTACTGCCAGACCTCATCCGAGTTTTTGTGAGGCAATTACGGATGTGGCAGAGGCATTGAAAGAAAAAACAGATGAATTTTAAGTATATTATTTCAAACAGGACAGACCCATACTATAACCTTGCGTTAGAGGAGTGTCTGTTTCCTTATGCGGATAAGAATACAGTTATTTTGTACTTGTGGCAAAATGACAATACTATTGTAATAGGGAAAAATCAGAATGTATATTCGGAATGTCGTGTTTTGGAATTCCTAAAACAAAACGGTAATATTGCAAGAAGAAAATCGGGTGGCGGGGCCGTTTATCACGATATGGGAAATTTGAATTTTTCTATTATAAGTGCGATGATAAAGGACGAGAAAATTTTATACCGGAACCTGATTTTGAAAGTTATGAAATCATTGGGAATGCAAGCTGAATTCAGTGGTAGAAATGACCTCTTAATCAATGGAAGAAAATTTAGCGGGAATGCTGTATATCACAAAGGAGATTTGCAGTGCCAGCATGGAACAGTACTTATTCATTCAGATATTGAAAAAATGGCTTATTACCTGACGCCGGAGAAATCAAAACTGGAACGGCATCATGTTCAGAGTATTTCCTCAAGGGTGATAAATCTTGTGGAATTATCTCCGAAGCTTACAGTTGAAACGGTGATGCAGAGTTTTATCAGGGAGACGAAAGCGCAATCTCTTTCCGTTCTGATAAATCAGATGGATATTGAAAAAGCAGCAGAATTTTATAATTCGGAAAAGTGGATTTACGGAGGAACGATATGAAGTTATTGGCATTATCCGGATTTGTTCCGGAGCAGATATGCGACATAACCCGATTTACGGGATATGAGGGAGAGAGGAAAATAAATCATTATTGTAGTTATGCATCAGATTTTATTTCGCAGGTGCTTTCGGACAATACTTTTGACGGCGCAGTATTTCCACGTAGTTGTGACAGCAGCCGCATTATGAAAAGTTATCTTGAAGACTCAGATAAATTTTTGTACCAGTTAAATATTCCGGCAAGGCAAGATGATTTGGCAGTAGAATATTTTGCAAAGGAAATAGAAAATTACCGTAATGCGGTTGAGCAGCATTATCAGACTAAACTGGAAGATATTAAGGACAGATCCGTTTGTATTTCGCGCAGAAACAAACAGATATATAACAACTATAAAAATCTGGAACACATTTCTTATAGCAAATATTTGAATGCATTGCATCGTATGCTGCAAAAACCGCTTGCAGAGCAGCAAGTATTGAATCATTATGAACCGGTTTCGAGTTGCGGGAAAAGAGTTTATCTGATTGGTTCATTTCTTTGTGATGAAGCGATTGCAAAAATGATAGAAGACAGTGGAATGAAAATTGTTGGAGACAATCTTCCGGAATCAGGACGATTGGCATCGGCACCTGAGATTCCTGATGGAAATGATATATATAAGGGAATTGCGCAAAGTATTTTGAGCAGTAGGTTATCGCCTTCCCAAAACAATTTTCAGAAGTTAATGGCAAGAGATTTGGAAGAAATAGAAGATAAAGATATCAACGGCGTTATTTTTGCAATGCAGAAATATTGTGAACCATATGAATATCTGTATTCAGTTTATAAGAAAATTCTCGACGAAAAGGGAATTAAGTCGTTAAAACTGTCTTTATCTGATATGGAGAATGGAAAAAATATGGCGCTTCCAATTGAGGCGTTTTCGGATACACTATAATCGGCAACTCGATAGTCTGATTATATGGGTTGAAAGTCAGGAGGAAAAAGATGGCTCAGTCAGTTACAAAAATTCAAACCCGTCTTATGAGGGAATATTACAAATATTTTTCAAAATATGCAAAAGGGAAAAAACCTGAAAAAAAGGTAGCATGGGTGACAGCGTTTACGCCGGTTGAAATTTTGGAAGCACTGGATATTACATATTATTACCCAGAGAGCTATGCTGCTGTCATTGCAGCGAGTGGAAAAGAACAGGAACTGTTGGAAAAAAGTAATCAGTGCAGTCTCTCACCGGACTGCTGTTCGTATTCCTGTTGTATTGAGGGCTGTCTGGAATTGGAGGAAGGACCGAGAGGAACGCCGCCGGAGCCAGATGTGCTGATTGCCACAAACAATCAGTGTAATACATTACCAAACTGGTGGAATATTCTGGCAAAACGGTATGACGTGCCGCTCATTGTGATTGATTATCCGGGTGAAAACGTAAATGTAAAAGATGCGTATACATATGTAACGGAGCAACACAAAAATCTGATTGAACAAATGGAGCAGTTGAGCGGGAACAAATTAGATGAAAGCGTTCTGGCAGATTTAATTAAAAACAGTGAGAGAAGTGTATATGAATGGAACCGTGTCGCATCATACTTGACGGAAAAACAGATGAAACCAACGGAACTGTTTGATGGAATTACATATTTGATAACGTCCAGATGCAGACCGGAAACTGCAGAACTATATGAACTGATGGCAGAGGAATTGGAAAACAGGGAGAAAGCAGACACGAAAGAAATACCTATTTTTTGGCTGGGATATCCCCTGTGGTACCATGAAGAAAGGTATTTTTCCAAATTGCTTGATGGATTTCGTGTGTCAGGTTCAAATTATATTACATGGTGGAGTTTGGATTATCATGGGAAGGATATTTTTGAAAAATTATTTAACGCATATAATTATACGTTTTTAAATCTCTCCCAGAAGACGAGAAATATCAGATTATCCGATTTAATTCAAAAGTCAGATGCAGTCTGTGCAATTACACTTCATAATAAGAGCTGTAAGTGCGACTTTGTCTCCGCAAAGAATATAAAACTTCCACAGGTGGAGGTTGAAATTGATATGATAGACCGGACGTTTGCCGATATAGAAAAGGCACAAAAACAGATGGAACTTTTAAAGGAGACGGTATGTACAGAGTTGGAATAGATATCGGATCCACATATACAAAATACTGTGTTATGAATGAGTGCCGAGAGATTATAGAATTATATTCGGAGAAAACACCGATAAGGCAACAGGAGTATTTTGAGAAGAAGTTAGAGGATTTGACTGATAAATATGGAGCTGTGAAGATTGTTTCGTGTGGATATGGAAGAAAAAATATTGAATCGGTAAAGAAAATTAACGAACTGACTGCTCTAGCAATTGGAAGTCATTTTGTCTGTCCGGAGACAGGAACAGTTCTTGATATCGGAGGTCAGGATACAAAAATAATCCGGCAACAGGACGGCCGGCTGAAAGAATTTTTTTTAAATGATAAGTGCGCGGCCGGAAGCGGAATGTTTTTTGCGAATATATGCAGTTTATTAGGAATTGATGCGTTGAGTCTGAATCTTGCACCGGCAAAAGAACCGGAGATCAAATTGTCTTCTGTTTGCGCTGTTTTTGCGCAGAGTGAGATTGTCGAACTGCTGGCAGAGAATGTTTCAGGAGAGGTCATAGTTCGTTCTGTTTTGTGGCAGATTTTGACGAAAGCAAAGGTATTGTTGGATAAAATAGAAGTGGAAAAAATTTTTCTTTCCGGTGGGCTGGCGTATATAAAAGGATTTGCAGAGTATGCCCAACTGGTGCTGGGGAAAAACTGTATAGTAAATGACAAAAGCATGTATCTGTCAGCGATTGGAGCAGCTTTGTACTGCTTCAAAAGGTGTTAATCACATAATAGAAAAATAATTTAGGAGGAATACATGGAATGAAAAAATTTATTATAAAGGGACTTATTTTTTCTGTAATTTTGGCGGCATGTATTCATATATGTAATCAGGCATTTTTAAAATCAGAACTTTTTTATGGAATAACAAATTTTGATGATGTACCAGACAAACTGGATATATGCGATATAGGAAACAGTTATGCCATGATGGGATTTAATTATGAAGAATATGAAAATAACTTAAAATGTGTAAATTTTGGACTTGGAGGGCAGAGCCATGTGTATGATTACAATATTTTGCAGCATTATAGAAATCATTTACGAAAAGGAAGTTTGGTTCTTATAGTAGTGTCATTTCCCACATTTTTAGGAAAAAGTGAAACGGAAGATAGTATGTGGCATTCAAAGAATTTGAAATATTATAGGATACTTTCACCAAAATATATTAGAGAATTTGATTATAAAACATGGCTGAGAATGAATGTTGCTCCATTTATTTATTCAGAAGGGATTAGAGACTTATGGGAAAAGTCAAAGGAGAGTTATGAAAATTATTGGAATCAGGTTTCAAATGTTGAAGATGTGTACAGTTTTAATCAAGAGGCTAAAAAGCGTGTGAAATGGCAGCTGATTGACGATAAGATAGACGAACATGGCAATATGATTTACCTGCAGGAGGAAATTGATGCGGTTTATGATATGATTTCTTTGTGCAAGGAAGAAGGGGCAATCCCAATTTTAATTACACCGCCTTTTACAGATTTATATGTAAAAAATATAAAAAAGGAGGTTCCACAATACTATTATCATGGATTTTATAATATTATTTCCAAGATTCAAAAAGATACGGGGGGGGTAGAGTATTATGATTACTCAATAGATGAAAGATTTTCAAAGAATTACAACGAATTTATTGGTGTGGATCACTTAAACAAAACTGCTGCAAAAAAATTTACTGCGATTGTGATGGAAGAAGTAGTGGGAAACCGCTTGAAAATTAAGGAGTGAAGAAATGGAAATTACATCAGTTTATTATTTCATATTTGTTGGGGTTAGTCTATTTATTTACTGGTTGCTTCCGCGTAAAGCACAGTGGATACTGCTTCTGGCAGACAGTCTGCTCTTTTATTTTGTGAGTATCAGTGCGTATACATTTATATATGTTGTTATCAGCGTATTGTCAGTATACGGTGTGACAATGTTTTTTTCGCGGACAGATAGTAAAAAACGCAAGAAAATAGCATTGTTGTGCGCCATCGTAGTCAATGCCGGACTGCTGGTGTTACTGAAATATACAAATATGTTTATTGGAACTGCGAATTTATGGTTTGGAATCAATGTACATAAAGTAGGCTGGCTGGCTCCGCTCGCAATTAGCTATTATACACTCCAATTGATTGCGTATGTAGTTGATTGTTACGGAGGACTCATAGAACCGGAGAAAAATCCACTGAAACTTTTGCTGTTTACCTGCTTTTTTCCGCTTCTCATTTCCGGACCTATCTGCCGTTATTCACAGATAGGAGGGCAGTTGTTTGAAGAGCATCGGTTTGATTATGACAGAGTGGTGTCGGGCATGCGCCGTGTTTTGTGGGGACTTGCAAAAAAAATTGTGGTGGCGGATCATTTGGCGCTGATAGCAAATTGTATGTTTGATAATCCGGATACATACTCTGGAATTTGGGTGCTGATTGCGGCAATGGTGTTTATAGTGGAATTGTATTTTGATTTTTCCGGTTGTATGGATATTGTTATCGGAGTGTCAAAATGTTTTGGAATTATACTGCCTGAAAATTTCAATGCGCCATTTTTGTCAAGGTCAGTGCAGGAGTTTTGGCAGAGATGGCATATGACTTTAGGAAATTGGTTGAAGGATTATGTGATGTATCCAATTTCAAGAACAGGTGCATTCAGAAAATGGAGCCGTAAATGCAAAAAGAAATGGGGCAGAGGAGGACAGAAAATTCCATATTATGTGGCAATGTTTGTTGTATGGACGTTGATGGGTATCTGGCATGGGAGTTCATGGAAGTATATGATAGGAGAAGGCTGGTACTTCTTTCTTGTGATTGTTTCAGGACAGATCTTGGAGCCGGTATTTAAAAAGTGGAAGACATCGTTACATATCAAGGATGAAAGTGGTTTATGGCATGCGTTTCAGGTTGTTAGGACTTTTGTCCTTGCGGCCATCGGAAATATAGCGTTTCGCGCGGACAGTTTGTCGCAGACTTTTTATATGATGCGCAGAGCGTTTGTATGGACGGGGATTAAGGAACCACTGTTAGGATTAAAGGAAAATATTTTTGAATTTGGAGGGAAAGATGTACTAGCTTTAATTGGCGTGCTAGTAATTTTGCAGATTTTTAGTGATGTTAGATTATATTATGGAAAATCAACGCAGGACATAATCACAAAACGGCCGATTGCCATACGGTGGGGCATTTACCTTGTAACGTTATTTATTGTTATGTTTTATAGTGTTGCAGGCGAAACAACATTTGTATATTTTCAGTTTTGATGAAGTCGGTTAAGGAGAAAAATAATAATGAAAAGATTTTGGATGAAAGGAAGTATATTTTTTGTTGTAGTAGTAATCTGCATTCAAATGTGCAATTGGGCATATTTAAGAACGGATACCTATGATGGTGTATCAAAATTTCAAGATGTACCAAAACAAATTGATGTTTGCAATTTAGGTGCAAGCCACAGCATGTATGGATTTAATTATGAGGATTATGAAGGTCGGTTACAAAGTGCGAACTTTGGTTTGGGGAATCAAAGCCATGTATATGATTATCATATTCTGCAATATTACAGCGATCACTTAAAAAAAGGAAGCATTATTTTTATAGTTGTATCATATCCAATGATTATAGGAAAGAGTGAGTATACAGAATATGAATGGATGTCAAAAAATTTAAGGTATTATAGATTTCTTCCTCCAAAATATATTAGAAAATTTGACAGGAAAACATGGTTGGAAATGAAGTGCGTTCCATTTATTCACGAAGATAACATTCTTGATTTATTTAAATCTTTTTTGAAATCGAGTGATGATAAGTGGGAACAAGAAGTAAAAGATGCGAAGGAAATTGAAAATGATGCTCATCAAGCTTATTTAAGGCATATTGGTGTGAATAAATCAGATGAAAATGGCAATATTATTTACTTACAGGAAGCGATTGATGCAATTTACGACATGATTGATTTATGTAGAAAAAAAGAAGCAATCCCTATTTTAATTACCCCTCCATTTACAGATGTGTATATGAAAGAAGTTAAGAAGTATGCGCCAGACTATTGCAATCATGGATTTTATGATGTTATAGAAAAAATTCGACAAGATACAGGTGTCGAGTATTATGACTATTCTTCGGATAAAAGATTTTCAACAAGTTATAATATGTTCATGAATTCAGACCATTTAAATAAAGAAGGCGCAAGAAAATTCACCGATATTGTAATGGAAGAAGTCGTTGGAGATCGGTTGAAAAAATAAAAATATCTCAAAACCATTATTGGTACCGACTAGAAAGTTCCCATAAGAGCGCTTTCGCTGGTGATTTTACGGGAAATATTGACATTTTATAAATTCATAAAATTGTAAGGCATTTAGCTGCACCCCAAAAAATTAGACTTTTTTCGAGACGACTTTGGTTGTCTCATTTTTTATATCATAAGGAAATCTCTCTGAATTTCCTATAATATAAAAATGCTCCGCAAATCTGCCCTGAAATTCGCGGAAAGTACTGACTTGTAAAAGTAAATTCCGTGTGAAAGATTAAATTCCACTTACGTTAAAAAAACAGTTGAAATTTCTAAATT
>CANQMA010000037.1 GCA_947624875.1 uncultured Lachnospiraceae bacterium | reverse complement strand
AAACACTTCCGTGCCGCCGGTTTTCTCTCCTGTATCTTTTTTCATTTATCTTTTGTAATGGATATCATCTGATATATATTTATCCTAACACTTTGATTTGAAGAGTTCAACAATTTTTGACAAAAATCTTCAAATTTTGTATAGAAAGAAGCATAAGAAAAAGGCTGCCTGATCCCACCGGCTGGGGTCGGTAAAATTGCGGCAGCCTTATTTCAATTTTTTACACGATGCTATATCATCGCTTTGCTATATCATCTCTTTTAGTAATTTGTTGACCACTGCCGGATTTGCTTTTCCCTGCGTGGCTTTCATTGTCTGGCCAACCAGCGCGCCGATGGCTTTCCCTTTTCCGCTTCTAACGTCTTCCACGGCTTTCGGATTTTCTTCAATCACCTTTGCGACGACCGCACGAAGGGCGTCTTCGTCGTTGTCCTGCTTCATGCCGTGCTCTTCTACATATTGTTCCGGGTCGATATCCGTTTGGAACATTTTCTCAAAAACTTCTTTGGCGGCGCCTCTGTTAATCACATTGTCTTCAATCAGATGAATCAGTTTGGAAAGGTTTGGCGCAGAAAACCGAATCCGGTCCGGTTCGATTCCTTCCTCTTTGCACAGACGCATTGTTTCACCCATAATCCAGTTACTGACTTCTTTCGGCTTATTGCCAAGGGCGACCGTCTCCTCAAACAGGTCTGCGAGCGGTTTATAAAGGGTAATAATGTCGGCGTCATACTCCGGCAGCCTAAATGCACTGATGTAGCGCGCCATCTTTTCGTCACGGAATTCCGGTTCTCTTTTCCGGACCTCTTCCATCCATTCATCACTGATAAAAACCGGAACCAAATCCGGGTCCGGGAAATACCGGTAATCCTGCGCGTCCTCTTTCAAACGCATTGCATAGGAATATTCCTTTGTGTCGTCCCACCGCCGGGTTTCCTGAATAACCTGCTCTCCACTTTCAATCAGATCAATCTGTCGTTCCCGTTCATTTTCAATTGCTCTCGCAATCGCTTTAAATGAATTTAAGTTTTTCATCTCTGTTCTCGTGCCGAATGTATCAGATCCGTATTCACGCACAGACAGATTCACGTCCGCACGCATAGATCCTTCATTCAATTTACAATCGGAAGCGCCCAGATACTGAATAATCATGCGCAGTTTTTCAAGGTATGCAATAACCTCGTCAGCAGAACGCATATCCGGTTCCGATACAATCTCAATCAGTGGAACGCCGGAACGGTTTAAATCGACGAGTGAGCAGTCATTCCAATCGTCATGCACCAGTTTTCCTGCATCTTCTTCCATATGAATTTCATGGATCCTCACCTTTTTCGGGTTGTTGTCCGCATCCTGAATTTCCACATAACCATTCGTACAGATTGGTTTATAAAGCTGGGAAATCTGATAATTCTGCGGATTGTCCGGATAGAAATAATTTTTTCGATCGAATTTGCAGTTTTGTGTGATGGTGCAGTTCGTCGCCATGCCGACTGCCATCGCATATTCCACAACCTGCTTGTTTAAGACGGGAAGCGAACCCGGCATTCCGGTACAGACCGGACAGGTGTGGGTATTTGGTGCACCGCCAAATTCCGTAGAGCAGGAGCAGAAAATTTTGGTTTTTGTCGCCAGTTCGACATGAACTTCCAATCCAATGACTGTTTCGTACTGTTTCATGGTCTTTCCCTCCTAATCTCTTTCTCTTGCCGCTGTACTGCGCACATATTTTTTGGACTGTTCATAAGTATAAGCAGCCCTGATAATCTTTTTCTCCTGGAAGCAGTCTCCAATCAACTGTATGCCGATTGGAAGTCCCTGCGAATCGATTCCGCATGGAACAGAAATTCCGGGAAGTCCCGCCAGATTGACTGAAATCGTGTAAATATCACCCAGATACATTTTAATCGGGTCAGATAAACTCTCTCCAAGTTTCGGGGCGGTAGTCGGAGCCGCCGGGGCTACGATGATGTCATATTTGGAAAATGCGTTGTCAAACGCTTTTTTAATCATTGCCTTTGTCCGCAGTGCTTTTAAATAATAAGCGTCATAATATCCGGAACTGAGCACGAAAGAGCCGAGCATGATTCGGCGTTTTACTTCTTCGCCAAAACCTTCAGAACGGGTTTTTTTATACATATTGTGAAGTCCGCGGTACTCCTCTACCCGATATCCATACTTGACGCCGTCAAATCTTGCAAGGTTGGAACTTGCCTCCGCGTCAGCAATCACGTAATAGGCAGGAATCGCATATTCCACGAGACTCAAATCAAACTCTTCTACCGTTGCGCCCTTTTCTTCTAACACTTTCACTGCATTGAGAACCGCTTCTTTGACTTCCGGATTCAATCCTTCGCCAAAATAGTCCTTTGGAATCCCGATTTTCATTCCTGAAACATCATCCACCAGTGCGCTGGTAAAATCGTAGTCATCCCGCTTTACGGAAGTCGAATCTTTTGCGTCGTGGCCGGCAATCACTTCCAAAATCGTCGCGCAGTCCGTTACGTCTTTTGCGACCGGTCCAATCTGGTCGAGCGAAGATCCATAGGCAATCAGCCCGTACCGGGAAACCGTACCGTAGGTCGGCTTCAGTCCGGTGACGCCGCAAAACGAACTCGGCTGTCTGATGGAACCGCCGGTATCGGATCCCAAGGCATACGAACATTCTTCCGCCGCCACCGCAGCACAGGAACCGCCGGAAGAACCACCCGGCACATGCTCCTGATTCCATGGATTTTTGGTCGGTCCGAAAAACGATGTTTCCGTCGTACTTCCCATGGCAAACTCATCCATATTTGTTTTTCCGATAATCACTGCGCCCGACTGCTCCAGACACTCCACCGCATGTGCAGTATAGGTCGGATAGAAGTTTCCAAGAATTTTCGAACTGCAGGTCGTCAGGCAATCCTTTGTACACATATTATCTTTGATTGCCACAGGCACTCCTGCCAGCGGTCCGGTCAGTTCTCCGGCATCAATCTTTTTTTGAATTTCCCGCGCATATTGCATTACGCGCTCTTTTTCATAGACGGTCACATAACTGTGAATTTGTTCTTCTGTGGATTCAATCCGGTCAAATGCCGCCTGTACGGCTTCCTCCACGGTTACTTCGCCCGACTGAATCTTTTTTCCCAGTTCCACCGCCGTTAAACTCATCCAATTCATTTCACTGTTCCTCCCGCATCTTTCTAATCAAAAGTCTTTGGTACAATGAAAGACTCTTCATTTTTTTCCGGTGCATTTTTCAAAATATTTTCCCTGTCATCTCCATTCGTCACGATGTCTTCGCGAAATACATTATTGACAGAAAATACATGACTCATCGGTTCGATACCGTCAGTGTCCAGTTCGTTCAGTTTGTCGATATACTGAAGCATCTCCCCCATATCTTTTTTTGCCTTTTCCTTTTCTTCATCTGACAATTCCAGTTTTGCCAAAATCCCGACATATTCAATTGTTTCATCTGTAATTACTTCTGCCATCACAACCTCCTGGTTCTACGGTTTTCCGTTTTATTTGATTAAAAAATTTCTTATAATTTTTCTGTCACACTTATTCAATATCTTAAAATTTCCAGTCTTAAAAGTCAACTAAATCGCCGAAAACATTTTAAGAAACAGTGAAAAAAATGGAAATTCCCGTCCAAATGCAAATGTTTGATGAAAACTGCTGTATTTTTTTGTTTCAAATTCTTTTTTTATAGTGTATAATAAGTTTATTACACGGAACGGAAACACACCTGCGGCACATGGCTGCCTCAGGGAAAAATTTCATACGACTAAAGGAGGGATTTCTATGTTAGCAGAAGAAAGGATTATTAAATATTACAGCCGAAAAGACCCAAATATTGCCATCAAGGTGATTCCGGGGCATTTTGCCACAAATCATTCCCATTTGAATCATTATCTCGATATGACTACGATGAAAACCCGTCAGAATGAAGCCGAGCGGATTGCGATTGCCATGAAAGATTATTACAATGTCATGGGAAAACCGATTGACACGATTATCTGTCTGGAAGGATGCGATGTAATCGGCGCATTTTTGGCAAGCGAACTCAGCCGTGCCGGCGTATTATCCATGAATGCGCACAAAACCATTTATGTCGTAACGCCGGAGTTTAATTCCAACGGACAGATGATTTTCAGAGATAATCTCAAGCACGAAGTAGCAAACCGAAATATTCTTCTGCTTTTGGCATCTGCCACGACCGGAAAGACCATTCGCAACTGTATTGAATGTATTGAATATTACGGCGGTATGCTTCAGGGAATTTCCGCTATTTTCAGCGCTGTGGACTCTATTGACGGGCACCGCATTGACGCGCTGTTCCGCACAGAGGACATTCCAAATTATGAAACGTATTCCCACCATGACTGCCCGCTCTGTCAGGCAGGGCATCCGATTGAAGCGTTAGTCAACGGATACGGATACAGCCAGTTGTAAAGTTTTCAAACAAAATTTCAGGGAGATTTACATTCTGTTAAGATGTAAATCTCCCTTTTTTATTGCACTGCCGCTCCCCTTAAATAATTTTTAAAGCAATGCGGCAGTCACTTTACCGTTCATGTCTTATCCCTGTAATCTTTTCACAAACCATTACTTTGCGCCAGCAGTTTTTTACAAGTCATATCTTGTGCCCACAACTTTTTACAGGTCATATCTCGTGCCCGCAACTTTTTACAAGTCTATTTTGGGTTCACAACTTTTTACAAGTCATATCTCGTGCCCGCAATTTCTACATAATCAATATTGTCGATATCAAGGACATACTCGTCGAAGAAACTGAGTTCTTCGGTATCCGTATTAGAACCGGCACCGCCCAGCACATGGTCTTCATCAACTTTATCTTTGGTTCCCCGCGCATACACCGTTCCGTCTTTCATCACAACCTTGAGCGGAATTGCCGAATACTCTAATTCTTTGCTGATATGATTCCAGTCTTCACACTCATAGGTCAGCCGGAACGATAATGGGGAAATTTCAAAGGTTTTTAACCGGCACTCCGTATAGCGCGTCTTTCCGGCTACGGTTCCTTTTAATTGATAACTTCCGCTTAACGGAATTTTTTTGCTCTCAGTGGAACTTTTTGCCGCCCAATGTAAATCCCAGTTTCCGCTGACTAAAACGTCATCGTCCAATTTTTTTTCTCCACCAATCAGATTCCCCAGATGAATGCCGATTTCTTTTCCTTCAATATCTGTCGCCTTATTATAGATGGAATACAATTCATAAATATGTTCATAATCTGATATTTTATACTGATCCTCAACAAATCCCGCGCCCTCGTTTATGCCAATTTTCTTACCGTCAAAATAGATATCGTTGTCCTCGAATAACCTGTTTCCGGTAAGTTTCAGTCCATTGGTGGATTTCACGTCCAGATAAATGCGGATACCATACCGGTCTGCAAGCGTCTGCTTCAGGGAAACGCTGATTCCATTGTTCCGGGCGGAAATCACGTCGTCTGCCGACTGTTCTGTTTCTTTAACGTCTGATTGTTCTGTTCCCCTGACGTCTGCATATCCTTTTTGAACCATTTTCTCCTGCGTCTTTGCGTTTGTTTTGGATATTTTCGCTACGGCCTCATTCCAAAGCGCTGAAATTCTTCCTGCGCCCGCCGTCACCGTACTGATACACAGTACGAGCGCAGCGGCCACAACAACAATCCTTGTTTTTCCATAGAAAACCTTTCTTTTGCCGGCGCGCGTCGTCCGTTCTAAGATTTTATTTTTCATACATTCGTCAACCGTCACATCAACGCTGTCCATGACCTTGTCAATATCTTTTTTCAAATTCATAATATCTCTCCTCATCATCATTTTTTTAATACGCAATCATCATTTTTAAATACGCAATCATCATTTTTAAATACGCAATCAGCATTTTTTTAGTACGCAATTATCGTTTTTAAATACTCATTCATCATTTTTTAAATACTGTCTGATTTGATTTCTGCCCCGCCTGAGCAAAGAAAGAACAGTGGACTGCTTCATGCTTAAAATATCAGCGATTTCCTTGACGGAAAATTCCTCATAATATTTTAACAGCAATACCGCCCGGTATTTTTCTTTCAGGTTCAAAATAGCCTGCATCAAATCAATGGATTCATCAATCTGCTGATAGTCGTCTCTGATGTCGCCCGCAATTTCTATCAGGTCAAACGGTTCTGTCCGTTGAAACCATGCAGTCCGCCGGAAATTCTTACACACGTTAATTGCAATTCGCGTAATCCATGTCTTTTCCTCCGCCTGACCGCGAAATGTGGAATATTTCTGCCACACCCTGATATACGTCTCCTGCAAAGCGTCTTCAGCCAGATGCCTGTCTTTCAGATAAAGTGTACAAAGCCTCAAAATATCATTTCCATAACATTCAAGGAGTCTTTGCATTTCATGATCCGTTAATGTTTTTTCTTCATTCATTTCCCGCATACCTGACGTCAGTATGTTTTCCATTGTATCAACTCCTTTCAATCATTAGACAGTATGGAAGGCAAAAATATTGCATCTATTTTCTAAATTATACAATTTCTTTGCTTTTTTGGAATTTATGGGACAATTTGTCTTTGAACTTAAATGTTTACATGTTCAAATTTCTATTTTGTCTAATTTGACATGTAATTTTCGGCCAGTCTTCTTCTCATTTTGCATATTTTACATGGCAAATCTTCCATTTCACGCAATTTAACATGTAATTTGCAGCCTGTCCGACTCGGAAATGTGCGTATTTTACATATTCAAATCTCCATTTCACGCAATTTGACATGTAATTTACGGTCTGCCTTCTTTGCATTTTGCATATTTTACATGTTCAAACCTCCATTTCACGCAATTTGACATGTAATTAGAAGGCGACCGGCTTGAAATCTTTATAAAAAGAGGCTGCCTTACGTTTATTTGCTCATGCGCACTTATTTGAAAACAATTCCAGCCTGAAATTCCCCACAAAAAGAGGCTGCCTTAAGGCAGCCCCACTTCATCAAATGCTTCTTTATGAATTTCTTTGCGTTAAAATTCAATCGCTGTTTTCTTTTTATAAATTTTTAATTCTGTCAATTGCCTTTAAAGTATTTTCATAAGAACCGAATGCTGTCAGTCGGAAGTATCCTTCACCGCTTGGCCCAAAGCCTGAACCCGGAGTGCCTACAATGCTGGCGCCCTCCAGTAAGTGGTCGAAGAAATCCCATGAAGACATACCCTGCGGTGTTTCAAGCCAGACATATGGCGCATTCACGCCGCCGCTGACTGTGTATCCTGCCTGTTTCAGACCGTCAATAATAATCTTTGCATTGTTCATGTAATAAGCAACCTGCTCTTTGGTCTGTTTCTGTCCTTCATTCGTGTAGACAGCCTCCCCTGCCCTCTGAATAATATAAGGAGCACCGTTAAATTTGGTGCCATGCCGTCTTGCCCAGAGCGCATTGAGTTTCACGCCGTCAGACTCCAATTCTTTCGGAACAACGGTAAATCCAAGACGGGTTCCCGTAAATCCTGCGTTTTTGGAGAAACTGCGCAGTTCAATCGCGCAGGTTTTTGCGCCGTCACACTCATAAATGGTGTGTGGAACATTGTCCTCAGAAATATATGCCTCGTAAGCCGCATCATAAATAATCACTGCGCCTGCCTGATTTGCATAGTCCACCCATTTCTGCAGTTCGTCTTTTGTGATTGTAGAACCGGTCGGATTGTTCGGGAAGCACAGATAAATGATATCCGGCGTCTCCTTTGGAAGTTCCGGCGCAAAGTTGTTTTCTTTGGTACACGGCATATAGATGACATTGCTCCAGCTCTCAGAAGCCTTGATATATTCTCCGGTTCTGCCTGCCATGACATTCGTATCGACATAGACCGGATAGACCGGATCGCAGACTGCAATCCGATTGTTTTCACTGAAAATTTCTCCAATGTTGCCGGAGTCGCATTTTGCGCCGTCACTGATGAAAATTTCGTCTAATGCGATATCGACTCCTCTTTCTTTGTAATCGTGTTCCCTGATTGCTGAGCGCAAAAATTCATAGCCCAAATCCGGCGCATAGCCATGGAAGGTCTCAGCCACCGCCATTTCATCTACCGCCTTGTGCAATGCTTCAATCACTGCAGGACAAAGCGGCTGTGTAACGTCGCCGATACCTAAACTGATGACTTCCTGGTCCGGATTTGCCTCTTTGTATGCGGCCACCTTCTTTGCAATATTGGAAAATAAATAACTTCCCTGAAGTTTTAAATAGTTTCTGTTAATCTCATACATATATTCTGTCCTCCTTTAGTTAAAAACAGTATGAGGGAATATCCCATAAAGGATACTCCCCAACCCTGTCATCATTATTCCTGATACATAATCGTAAGAATCATACTGGCGGTCTCGACCATATTTCTTCCGCTGTCCATCGCGGATTTCTGTATATACCGATGCGCCTCATTTTCTGACATATGGTTCATATTCATCAGAACCTTTTTTGCTTCTTCAATGATGTGTTTTTCCTCCGGTGAACGCTGTCCGGGTTTATGCTTTGCTTTGTTTTCCACTGCGTAGAGGTTGGTATCCATCATCTCTACGGAATTGAGTAAATCACGCACCTTTAAAGGCATCTCAAGCATCGCAATACCGGGTTCCTCTTCCATCCCGTCTTTGCTCTTGGAAGTAAGCAGCAATAATTCAAAATGTCTTTCAACATTTTCAAAAATGTCTTTATAAGACATATCCGGAAGCCTGTAACCGCTTATAATAATACCTGTTCCTAAAATGTCCGCCATCTGAATGGCCTTCGCCCCGCTGGTGCAGCTGACTACATTGCTGTAACCGTTGCGGACCAGCAGATTTTTAATAGAACGGGCGTCCTCCAGTTTAGGAAACGCAACAATAATCCCAGCCAAATTTTTTCCTCCGAACGTCTGTCAGATTTTTATATATTTCCTAAATATCTGTCAATCTCCCAGTCGGTTACCTGAGAAGTATATTCCATCCACTCCTTTTCCTTTGCGCGGACATATTTCTTGAATACTTCTTTTCCTAAAACACCCTTGACAAACTCGGATTTTTTCATTTCCTGAATGGCTTCATATAAATTCTTCGGAAGGTTTTCAATGTTTGCCTCCTCGCGCTCCTCCTCTGTCATTTCAAAGATGTCTTTCTGAATACCTTCTACCGGCGTCAGCCCTCTCTTAATACCGTCTAAGCCCGCTGCAAGACATACCGCAATGGCAAGGTATGGATTGCAGGAACAGTCCGGGCAACGAAGCTCAATTCTGGTTCCCGCACCTCTTGCTGCCGGAATTCGGATCAATGGGCTTCTGTTTGTCGCAGACCATGCGATATAAGTCGGCGCTTCATATCCCGGTACCAGTCTCTTATAAGAGTTTACGATTGGGTTTGTGATTGCTGTAATGGAACGCATATGTTCCATCAGCCCTGCAATAAAATTGTATGCGATATCAGAAAGTCCTCTTTCATCGGAGTCATTTGCAAAAACATTGTTTCCGTCCTTGTCTGCCAGAGACATATTAATGTGCATACCGGAACCGCATACGCCGTATTTCGGCTTTGGCATGAAGGAGGCGTAAAGTCCGTGACGCTTTGCGACAGATTTGACGGTCAGCTTGTAGGTCATAATCCGATCCGCCGTCTCTAACGCCTCGCCGTATTTAAAGTCAATCTCGTGCTGCGCCGGAGCAACCTCATGGTGGGACGCCTCGACTTCAAAGCCCATCTTTTCCAAATCCAGCACGATATCGCGGCGCGCATTTTCCCCTAAATCAATCGGACCCAAATCAAAATAACTGCCCTTTTCATGGCTGAGTGTCGTCGGCCCGCCATTGTCGTCGGTATGGAATAAGAAAAATTCACACTCCGGCCCGACATTAAAGATATAACCCATATCAGCCGCTTCCTTCAGGACTTTTTTCAGAATAAATCTCGGATCGTTTTCCAACTGTGTCCCGTCCGGTCTGTAAACGTCGCAAATCATTCTGGCCACTTTTCCCTGATGCGGTCTGAATGGCAGAATCTCAAATGTATTGTAATCCGGATACAGATACATGTCGGACTCCTCGATTCGGGCAAAACCGTCAATCGAAGAACCGTCAAACATAATCTTATTATCCAGAGCCTTCGCTAACTGACTTTTTGTAATGGCAACATTTTTCAATGTACCGAAAAGGTCTGTAAACTGAAGACGGATAAATTCCACGTCTTCTGATTCCGCAATGTTTAAAATCCTCTGCTTTGTGTATTCCATAGTTCTCTCCTTTCGCTATGCACAAGTTTATCCATAACAAATAATAACAAATCCGCTACATTCCGTCAATTCAAGAAGTCTTTTTACTTATAAAATAAAGAAAAACGTTAAATTTTTCTATTTTTTACTTTCTATTGCAAATATTTCTTTCTAAATATACAATAGGGTAAGTGGATACAGATACAATATTCTGTGGTGTCCAATCAATAAAAAAGATTAAAACTTACTTGAGGAAAATACAAATGAAATTTTTTGATACATATAGAGAAATAAAAACAAACGCCGTCATTGGCGGAGTTTTGATTATCCTTGCACTGATTCTTTTGCTTTTTTCGGGAAAGCCTGAGAAAAAACCTGAAAAGCAGCCGCAGAAACCCGTTTCTGCCACAGTTGAAACGACCACTTCGGCAAAACCTGAAATGAAAAAGCAAAAGAAAAACGTGAGAAAAAATGTCTCCAAAAAAATAAACTTCAAGGCGGATTACCCTTTTCTGATCCGGATTAACCGCGCGGAAAATTTTGTCACGGTCTACGGACTTGACTTTGACGGAAATTATACCGTCGCCTATAAGACATA
Organism: uncultured Lachnospiraceae bacterium; assembly: GCA_947624875.1. Taxonomy (GTDB): domain Bacteria; phylum Bacillota; class Clostridia; order Lachnospirales; family Lachnospiraceae; genus Eubacterium_G. Next base: position 5,772 of record CANQMA010000037.1, on the reverse strand, counting down.
CCGCTGCTCCACAGGACTTGATCCGGAAACTACTCCGCTCGGTACTTTTGAAATTTCCGATATATACCGCTGGAGGCTGCTGGTGGACGGTTCTTATGGTCAATACGCCATGCGCATTCATGGTCAGATTATGCTTCATTCCGTCCCTTATGAACAAAAGTCTCCGGATTCTCTCGAATTTTGGGAATATAATAAATTAGGAAAGCCGGCGTCTCTCGGCTGTATCCGCTTAAACGCCCGCAATATGCGCTGGATTTACAGGCATTGTCCTGTCGGCACGCAGGTGGAGATTTACAGTTTGAAACATGAGGTTCCGGAAATTCCGCTTCCAAAATTCAAAAAAATCCGCGCGACAGATTTGTACCACAACTGGGATCCGACAGATCCAAGTAAAAAAAATCCATGGAAGAAAAACAAAAAAAGCAGGTAGATATTATGGCAAAAAAATACTATGCAGTAAAGGTCGGACTTTCCACCGGCATTTTTGAAACATGGGAAGAATGTAAAGCCAGCGTGGACGGATATCCCGGCGCGCTTTATAAAAGTTTTAAGAGTCTGGCGGACGCCCATGCTTATATGGGATGGAGCGGGCAGCAGATGAGCGTATTTGATATGGTGGGCGCCGATGCGGACGCCATGCCGGAGCACTCCACGACTTCGGATTTTACGCCGATACAAAATGAAACTGCGCCAAATCCCAATCGTCCGTTTTCCAATTCCCTGACTGCGGCAGCCTATGTGGACGGCAGTTACAATACCGAAACCGGAATTTTCGGGTACGGCGTCGTCATGTTTTACAACGGAGAGGAATTTCACTTCAAAAATTCGTTTGACGACAAAGAGATGGCTTCCATGCGCAATGTCGCCGGAGAAATTTACGGTTCGATGGCAGCGATGGAGTACGCCGTCAAACATCACATTAAAAATCTCACAATCTACCATGATTATATGGGGATTTCCAAGTGGTGTCTGGGCGAATGGAAAACCAATAAAAAGGGGACTGTCGCCTACAAAAAATATTATGAACAGGTAAAAAAGAAAGTCCATATTTCCTTTGAAAAAGTGAAAGGTCATTCGGGCGATCAATATAACAATCTGGCTGATGCCCTGGCAAAAGAAGCCTGTGGAATTGATTAGGAGGAAGCGCATGAGTTTTTTCTATAAGGAAGAAGAATGGGTAGAGGATAATCCGGTCGAAAAGGACGACGAGTATGTCGAAATCTTTGGGAAAAGCAAAGGGCACCCAATCCGCACCTTTTTTAAATTGTACAAAAAGAATTACTGGCGGTTTCTGCTTGCCGGTTTTCTTTTTGTCCTGAAGAACAGTCCGGTATGGGTGCTGCCGGTCGTCACGTCCAATATTATTAACATCGCCACAAGTCCGTCGCAGCATACTACGCCGGAAATTATAATCAATATTGCTGTGATTATTTTACTGATTTTGTTTAATTTTCCGCTCAATTATCTTTTCAACGTGTGCCAGAGTACCGCAATCCGCGCAGTTGAAGCGCATCTGCGGAGTTCTCTCGTACGCAAACTCCAGCAGTTGTCCATTACATATCATAAGGAAACGGAATCCGGCAGACTTCAGTCAAAGATTATCCGCGACGTAGAGGCAATCCAGTCCCTTTCTTCACAGATTTTTACGAACCTTCTGACGATTGTCCTCAATGTTTTTGTGGCGCTTGCCGTCACAGTCACCCGCAGTCTGATTGTCTTTGTGTTCTTTCTGATTACCGTACCGATTGCCGGCGCTGCGATTGGAATTTTCCGCAGGGGTATCCGCAGAAGCAACAGGGAATTCAGAAAACAGATGGAGGAAACATCTACCAGAGTTGTGGAAATGGTCGACTTAATTCCGGTCACCAGAGCGCACGCGCTTGAAAATGAAGAAATTAAAAAGATGGGCGGCTATCTGAACGGCGTCGCATTCCGCGGTTTTAAACTGGATATTATCCATGCCAATTTCGGTGCAATCAGCTGGTGCATGTTTCAGACATTTCAGGTCATCTGTCTGGCGTTTACCGGATACATGGCTTATCTCGGAAATATTTCCGTCGGGGAAATTGCGATGTATCAGAGTTATTTTACAACGATTGTCAATCAGGTTGCCGCGCTGATTATGATGCTTCCAAACATGGCAAAAGGCGTGGAGTCCATCAACAGTATCGGCGAAGTGCTTCTGTCAGATGATGTGGAAGATTATCATGGAAAGAAAAAGCTTGAGACCATCCGCGGCGATTTTGATTTTAAGAATGTGACGTTTCATTATGACGACGATGCAAAAGAGATTTTATACAAGTTCAATCTTCAGGTCAACGCCGGTGAAACGATTGCCTTAGTCGGCGAATCCGGCGCAGGAAAAACTACGATTTTAAATCTGCTGATTGGCTTTATCAATCCGGTTTCCGGGGATATTTATCTCGATGGGAATAATCTCAAAGACTTAAATCTGCGCTCCTACCGCGACTTCATTTCGGTCGTTCCGCAGAACACAATTCTCTTTTCAGGAAGTATCCGCGACAATATTACTTACGGTATGCCGGACGTTACGGAAGAACAAATCTGGTCTGCCATTCAATCGGCAAATCTGGAGCAGTTTATCCGCGAGCTTCCTGATGGACTGGATACCATGATTGGTGAAAACGGCGGAAAATTATCGGGCGGCCAAAGACAGCGTCTCGCCATTGCCAGAGCTCTTGTGCGCGATCCGAAGATTATTATTTTTGACGAGGCAACTTCCGCTCTGGACAGCACCTCCGAGCATGAAATTCAGAAAGCCATTGAAAATATGGCGGATACCAGAACTACTTTTATCGTCGCGCACCGGCTTTCCACAATCCGCAATGCCGATAAAATTGCCGTTATCGGAAACGGCGGCTGTACGGAATTTGGCACCTATGATGAACTGATGGCTCAAAAAGGCGAGTTTTATCATATGAGAAAACTGCAGACGGACTAATGAAACATGACATATGAGAAAACTGCAGACAGACGAATCGAACATGAAGCTGGAAGCGGCAAATCCGGTTTCGCTGTAAAAATGATGGTGACGGTTTTGCTGCGCCTGTTTACAGATAGCGCAGCAATTCCTCCGGTTGGTCAATAATTGCTTTGGGGTTCAGACTGCGGAGCATCTCCGGCGGCCGGAACCCCCACGCGCACAAAATGCAATCCATTCCTGCATTGTCAGCAGTCGCTTTATCAACGTCGGAGTCTCCGACATAAACAGCCTCCTCTTTTGTACATTTCAGAACTTCCAAGGCGCGGTAAACCAAATCCGGCGCCGGCTTTTTCGCAATTCCTGCCGATTCATTTTCTCCAAAAGCCACATCTATCAGCCCGCTAAAATATGTATCGTAGAGTTTCTGCACAGCTTCATGGGCTTTATTGGATACAATCGCCATTTTAATCTTTTTCTCTTTTAAACACTCCAGCAATCCGCCAATTCCGTCATAAAGGTCTGTTTTGTCCTCACAATGTTTCCGGTAATAACTCAAAAACAGCGCATACGCCTGCTCAAAATGAGGATTGTCTGCTCCCTGAGGAATGGAACGGATCATGAGATTTCGGATTCCGTTTCCAACGTGCTGTTTGACCGTTTCGGTATCATGCTGCGCAAAACCAAACTGTTTTTGTACATATCGGACAGAATCCGCCAAATCGTCAATCGTGTTTAATAGTGTTCCATCTAAATCGAAAATAACTGCTTTATACATAATTTCCTCTCTATCTTCTGCTATTCTCCTCCAGGGTCAAACTCCGGATGTCTGCAAAATTAATTTTTTGTCCTACAATCTGAATCCATCGGTTATTCAGGTCAACCTTTCCGACCATTCCCGTCAGTTTGAGGTATTCTCCTTCTTCCCCTGTACCGTCCTTTTCTCTCAAAAAAAAGATGACAGTGACCATCGGGTGCGTCCCCTGCTCCACAAAATACATAATCTCATGAAGTTTTCGGTCCAGTGTTTCTTTCATATCCTCAGATAATTCCTTCTTTGAAACCCTGATTTTCTTTTTTGCCTCGATCGCCGCTTCATATCCTTTTAGTGCGGAAAAAGGCAGAAAGATTTTCGCCCGTTCTGCCATCGGCATATGCGGATATTTCTTTGAACCCGTCCATTGTTTATGAATCCATTCCGGTTTTCTATTCTCTCGTTCCATAACCTGTTCCTCGAAAACTTACGCTTTATGCCCGCCAATCTGTCTGTTCCGCTCTTTGGTCGTCGCGCCCTCCTGCAGATCTGTTCCTTTTAAGATTGCATTTTTCCCATACTTTTTCTGAATGTCGAGCACTGCCTTCTGCATCTTTTGTTCTCTTTGCATCTGTGCCGAATCAGAAAAAAGACTCATCTGCTCAAAGCCGCTTGGCACCACATTGTTTGCAGTGAGATTAACTCTGCGGACAAACAAATCTTTTGCCACGATTTCATCGTAAAGATTTAAAACCGCTTTGACAATGCGGTTGCCCGATGAGGTCGCCGCGTTGAGACGTGCCGTGCCATGCGCCGGTTTTGGAACGGTTCTTCCATAATGGTCCTCTTTCACCTCTCTGTGATACGTTCCGTCATCCACACTAATCCGGTCATACCCGATGTGCAGCGTCAGAGATTCCGTTGCCAGTTTTTTTTCTACTAAATCGAGCGCCAGAAGTTCTGCCATTTCCCGAACGATGATCCGGGCTTTGTCAAACGGATACGGTTCCTGCAGCACCTGTCCGGAACCAACACTATTGTTTTTTGGCGTATACGCTTTGATATCGGCGAGTGTGCATGGTTCATATCCCCATGCATGGTCAATCAAAATTTCTGCATCCACTCCGAATATTTTATAAAGCCAGTCTTCATTTTGCAGAGACATTCCCGCAATATCCTTCATTGTATACATGCCATGCTGCTGGAGACGTTTGCTGATACCTCCTCCAATCCCCCAGAAATCTGTAAGCGGTTTATGTTCCCATAACTGACTCCGGTAACTTTCCTCGTCAAGTTCTGCAATCCGCACACCGTCTTCATCAGCCAATATATGTTTTGCTCCAATATCCATGGCAATTTTGCAAAGATACAGATTCGGAGCAATCCCTGCAGTCGCTGTGATTCCCGTCGTCTGAAACACATCAAGTACAATCGTCTTTGCCAGTTGTTTCGCGCTCATCTGATACAGCGACAGATAATGCGTAACATCCATAAAGACCTCGTCAATACTGTAAACATGAATATCTTCCGGGCTGACATATTTCATATAAATACTGTAAATCCATGCGGAATATTCGATGTACAAGGACATTCTGGGTACTGCAGTAATGTAATCAATCGTCTGACCCGTTGTCCGCTTGATCTCTTTTATTTTCTGCTCCACTTCAAACAATCTGCTCCGTCCCGACAGTCCATATTTCTTCAGAGGCGGCGTCACTGCAAGACAGATTGTTTTTGAGGTTCTCGAAGTGTCCGCCACCACCAGATTTGTCGTCAATGGATTTAGATTTCTTTCAATACATTCCACGGAAGCATAGAATGATTTTAGATCAATTGAAATATATGTCCTCATTTTTCAATACGATAACCCTTTGATTATTTCTTTAAACAGTGTATCACAAAGAATGAGGGTTGTATATGAAAATCACCAGTCAAAAAATGTCAGGAATGCTCATGTGAAAGGTCGAACTTTTTGTCAAAAAATGTTGAACTCTTCAAATCAAAGTGTTAGGATAAACATATATCAGATGATATCCATTACAAAAGATAAATGAAAAAAGATACAGGAGAGAAAACC
>CANQMA010000036.1 GCA_947624875.1 uncultured Lachnospiraceae bacterium | reverse complement strand
AGTGTTGATATTGATTATAACAAAGTTGAGAAGAAAGGAGCGTATTGATGTATTTGAACATAAATACATCATACAAGAAAATATGGGGATGGGAAAACTAATTTTTGGAACTGGAGCATCATCTAGTAAAGACTATAGTTCGCTCAAAAGGGTGGTTAGGTCTGTGATGGAGAATAAAATTTATTCTTTTGATACTGCTCCAAGCTACGGCACAGAGAGTGTTCTAGGAAAAATCATCAGAGAATTGTCTTGCGAAATGGAATTGGATAGGGAGACTCTCTTTATACAGACTAAGATTGATCCATTACAAATGCAGGAATCAGATGGAGATATCAGAAAATATGTTACAGTTGCACTAAAGCAGATGGATTTAGAGTACTTTGATTCCCTGCTGATTCATTGGCCAATACCAGAGTATTTTGACAGAACATGGGAAAGCTTTGTCAAAATACGCGAGGAAAAGCTTTCCCATAAAATTGGTATCTGCAATGTTCGGATGAGACATTTGAAAGGTTATTTAGGGGCTGATTCTATTCCAGATATCATTCAGATAGAAAGAAATCCGCTAAGAACTTGTGAAAAGGAAATTTCATTTTGCCATCAGCATGGGATAGATGTACAAGCTTACTCTCCTCTTTGCAAGATGGATGAAAGGTTGCGAGATAATGAGATATTAAAGAGAATTTCTGAGAAATATGGCAAGAGTGTAGGGCAGATAATTTTGCGATGGCATATAGATACTGGTGTTACACCAATATTTACATCTACAAAGCCTATAAGAGTTCGAGAATATGCTTCTATTTTTGATTATAAATTATCCAAAAATGAAATAAGGGAGATATCCTCGTTGAATATTGATTATAAAATGTATTTGGAGTCGATGTCATGTCCAGGGTTATAAAAAAACTATTGTCCCATAAGAAGAAATATATTGCATTGTGTGTATTCATTGTATTGTTAGTGAGCTTTTGGATATTAGGGTTCTATATACCAGCAGTTTTATTGGCTGTAGCTGCCGTTATAAACGAATTGACATTTAGGAAAATGAATAGACAGAAAGTGCTGTTTGGTACATATGGTAGCATACGAAACATTGATTGTCTTGTGATTGGAGATGTATCCCCAACAGCTGCAACGAATATTGTGAATACAGATAGTTTTGTCTGTATCAATTCTCCGAACTGTACCCTTGTGGGGATATATGAACTGTTGCGACATACTTTTAGCATATTAAAAGAGAATGGTGGGAAGGTCATACTGGTGGTGAAAGAGAAAAATATAGCGAAAAAAGGTTATTCCATTTTTGAGATTGCCTTTTTTCATGATGTTACGATTCATAGACTTGGTCTGGAGAATAAAAGAAAGATGAGCAGATTTCCTTTTCTTTTTTCGCCAGTGAAATCTTTAATTTTTTTAGCCGGCAGATTGCCTGTTAGATATAACGAAGAACACAACGATGCGGAAATTCAAGAATTTTGTTCAGAACGTGGAATTGAATTAAGTATTTTAAAAATGTAAGAAGATGTGAGAAGAAGAATCTAGAGGCAGTGCTAAAAAACCATAATGACAGAGTGAAATAAGGGAGTTATTGATAGGTTTGTCGTTATTGTGAGAGATGAGACACTACTAGACTGTAAGAGTTTCATTTATTCTTTATGCATTCCAAAGAGCTATCTGATATTACAAAGAATATGGGAGTCAGCAATCACGTGGATATGCATAAAAAAATATTTTGATATAATCAATGACAATCTGGTAGTGTCTTTAGGAAAAGTTTAAAATGTGTCTTTCAGTTGTTTCCAATTTTGATCCTTTTCGCTTAATATGAGCGGCGTACCGTCTGTTAACTGATAATTTTCTGCACAGGCAGAACCCGGATATTTTCCGGTTAATTGAGGCCATGCAATACCAATTTCGGGATCGTTCCATGCGATACCGCCCTCATCTCCCGGACAATAGAAATCTGTACATTTGTAACAGAATTCAGCCACATCGGAAAGTACAAGAAATCCATGAGCAAATCCCTCCGGGATATACAATTGTTTTTTGTTTTCTTCTGTCAAATTGATACCAAACCATTTGCCAAATGTTTTGCTTCCGGTTCGTACATCTACAGAAACATCATAGACAGATCCTTTTATAACTCTTATAAGTTTTCCTTGTGGAAATTTTTTCTGAAAGTGCAGACCGCGCAGAACACCTTTGCAGGAACAAGATTGATTGTCCTGTACAAACTGCATAGCCAATCCTGCTTGCTCCATATCTCTTTGATTATAGGTTTCCATAAAATAACCTCTGGCATCATTGTGAACAAGTGGTTCAATTACACAGAGGCCGTCAATTCCGCCTGCCTTTTTTTCTACTTTAATTTGCCCCATTTTATTCCTCCTATAATAATATTTGACTTAGATATCTCTTTAATGCATCCTGCCATGTAGGAAGCGGCAAAAATCCGTTTTCCACCAGTTTACTTTTATCAAGCCGGCTGTTCAATGGTCGTGTAGCTTTCGATAATCCGTATTCAGCAGTAGTAACGGGTACTACCAAGAGATTTTCTTCAGAATATTTTTCATAACCGAGTGCCGTAGCCTGTCGGAAAATCTCCTTAGCAAAATCATACCAGCTGAGATATCCTCCTTCGTTTGTTACATGGTAGAAACCATACTTTTCTGTTTCAGCCATATCAATTAAAAGACGAGCTAAATCATAAGTATAGGTTGGCGTACCAATCTGATCGTTTACAACAGATAGTTTATCATATTTTTTCCCTAAGGAAAGCATTGTTTTAATAAAATTGTTTCCGCTAGTTCCAAATACCCATGCAATGCGTACTATAAAATAATTATCAAGTCTGCTGGCTACTTCATTTTCACCGTCAAGCTTAGATTTCCCATAAACATTTACAGGTGAAAATGTCTTGCAGTCGGGCTGCCATGGAATTGTACCCTGTCCGTCAAAAACATAGTCTGTGCTAATGTAAATCATTTTGCTGTTAATCTTTTTGCAGACTTCGGCTATGTTGGCTGTCCCGCGGGTGTTGACAGCAAATACAGTTTTCTGATTATCCACATCTTCGGCTAAATCAACGGCAGTCCAAGCAGCACAATGTATTACAATGTCGGGATTAACAGAAGATATTATCTGTTCAACTGTTTGTTTATCTGTGATATCCATCGGGATATAAGGCATTGTAGTAACAGCGGAACCATCGTCAACCCCTTGATATTTTTGAGCAAGATCGCTTCCGATGCCTTCATATTTTCGTCGATTGATTTCATTCATCACATCATGACCTAATTGTCCGGCAACTCCGGTGACCAGTATTTTCATAACTATATACTCCTATTTAAAATCCTCTCTGTACTTTCCGTCTAACACATCTTTGAGATATTGTCCGTACTGGTTTTTTTTCAGCAATTCGTAAACCTTCAACACATCTTCTCTGGAAATCCATTGATTCAAATATGCGATTTCTTCCAGACAGCCGATTTTTCTATGCTGATGGTATTCAACCGTTTTGACAAAATTGGCGGCGTCAAACAGACTCTCATGCGTTCCGGTATCCATCCATGTGAATCCCTGTCCGAGAAGTTCGACATCTAAACGCCCTTTTTGCAGATACATACGGTTTAAATCGGTAATTTCCAGTTCGCCCCGCGCGCTGGGTTTCAGACGTTTTGCATACTCCACAACATCATGATCATAAAAATACAAACCGGTGACACAATAATTGCTTTTTGGCTGTTTTGGTTTTTCTTCAATGGAAATTGCCTTTTTTTCAGAGTTAAATTCAACAATGCCAAAACGTTCAGGATCATCAACATAATATCCGAATATTGTGGCAGTTTTATTCGTCTCGGCATTTTCGACAGCAGTTTTTAAATGCTTTTTCAATCCATGTCCGGCAAAGATATTATCTCCCAAAATCATGCAGACGGCATCATCGCCGATAAAGTCTTCTCCAATCAGAAAAGCCTGCGCAAGCCCGTCAGGACTTGGCTGGACTGCGTAGGATAAATGAACGCCAAATTGATTTCCGTCTCCTAATAAATCCTGAAAACGGGGTGTATCCTGCGGCGTCGAAATGATTAAAATATCGCGGATTTTCGCGCTCATCAAAACAGACATCGGATAATAAATCATCGGCTTATCATAAATTGGCAGCAACTGTTTTGATGTTACGGTTGTAAGCGGATAAAGTCTGGTGCCGGAACCGCCGGCTAAAATAATTCCTTTCATGAAAAAACTCCTTTTGCGTGTGTATTGTATGAAAACGATATATGATGTGAAACTTCCGAAAGTTTCAATATCAAAATTAAACGGTTATGCACTATCATAACAGAAAATTGTATTTAGGAAAAGTATACTGAAACTTTTGCTTATTTTTTTGGATTGCCATTAACGGCAATCAATGGAGCAGGGAAAACAGCGCGATGGCATCAACCGTCCGCCGCTATTCCACACAGATAAACAGATACTTAAAATAGGCATGTTTTTCTTCTAAATTATACAGGTTGATCAGGCTGATGATGTTCAAATCAGAACATAGCGTCAGCTTGTTTTTTTTGGCATAATCGACCAGCTTTAAATAGGTGTCGGTAATATCTTTTTTGGTGTGGTCGTGATAGCAGCAGAGCATTTTTTCGGAAGGCAGGGCAAATGTATCCTGATTGTCCGGCTTGTTTTGTGAAATGCTGATAATATTGCTGTATACATAATGTCCTACGAGCAGGTCGTCCCGACTGATGGATACGCCAATCGGGAAAGCGGAAATATCCTCAGACGGATTGTTCCGCGTCAGATGATGTTTGATATCAAAGGCAATCGCGCCGGTGCTGGTGGCGCGTTCCTTTTCAAGAATCGGCGTTTTAAACAGCGTCAGTCCGTCGGTATCGCGCAGAAACGGAGCGTCGTTGCGGTGGAGTTCATAATCGTTTAAAAGCCAGAGACCGGTATTTAAGGAATGAATCCGCTGCTGAAGTTTTTTTACTTCACATTCCATTTCATATATTTTATTCCCTGCGGTCGTCAGCAGGTTTTCTTTGGAATAATCATGAATCAGCTCATTGATTTCCTTTAAAGAACAGCCTGCCTGCCGGAATACGCTGATAAAATAAAAAGAACTGATTTGGGAAGAGGAGTAATAGTGATAGCCGTTCTTTTCATCAATTTTCGGCGTCAGCAGACCGATTTCATAATAATGGCGCAAGGTGTCCCTTGTCGTATTGCAGAGCCGCGCAAACTGGCTGACGCTTAAATTATATTCCTGATTTATTCGTTCTTCCTGCATGAAAACACCTCTCTCTGGAATCCACAGTAATAAAAATCAATTGACTTGGGGGTAACCCCCAGTATTATTATAGCAATGTTATAAGGAAAAATATAGCAATTTATTTGAAAAGGAGAGAAAAAATGCAGGAAACAATTATCAGAATTATCGCAGAGTATCTTGACAAGGACGAGGCAGAGATTTCTGCTACGGAAACATTTAGTGAGATTGGATTGGATTCCCTTGATATCATGGAGCTTGTAATGCAGATTGAAGAAGAATTAGACTGCAAGATTGAGCTTTCACAGGAATTGAATACAATCGAAAAACTTGTAAAGTATATTGAAGAGAGCAAATAGGAATGAGGAGGATACAAAGATGCTGGTGAGCCCGTTATGTGAAATGTTAAATATCAGATATCCTGTTTTTCAGGGTGGAATGGCATGGATTGCAGATGCGCAACTGGCATCTGCCGTATCCAATGCAGGAGGTCTGGGAATTATTGCCGCAATGAACTCCAATGGAGAGCAGCTGCGGGAACAGATCCGTAAAGCGAAAGAACTGACTGATAAGCCGTTTGGTGTCAACCTGATGCTTATGAGTCCTTATATAAAAGAAGCAGTGAAGGTGGTCTGCGAGGAAAAAGTTCCGGTCGTTACGACCGGCGCAGGAAACCCTTCCGAATATATGGAACAGCTTCTGGGCGCAGAGGTCAAAGTATTTCCGGTCGTGGCAAGCGTTGCCCTTGCTAAAATGATGGAGCGCGCGGGCGCGCATGGCGTGATTGCCGAGGGGTGCGAATCCGGCGGACATGTCGGAGAGACAACAACCATGTCGTTAGTGCCGCAGGTGGCGGACGCCGTAAACATTCCGGTGATTGCCGCAGGAGGAATTGCGGACGGACGGGGAATGGCTGCCGCATTTATGCTGGGAGCCGTCGGCGTACAGATGGGTACGAGATTTCTGACTGCCACAGAATGTAATGTTCACAGAAACTATAAAGAAAAAGTCCTGAAAGCAAAGGACAGGGATACGATTGTTACAGGGAAAAAACTGGGACACCCGGTTCGATCCATTAAGAACAATATGTCCAGAGAGTTTGCAAAGAAAGAGTACGACAGCAGCGTTACAGCAGAGGAACTGGAGGCAATGGGCGCCGGAGCGCTGCGCAGCGCGGCGATTGACGGAGACGTCAAAAACGGTTCGTGTATGTGCGGGCAGATTGCCGGCATGATTCAGGACGAAAAGAGCTGTAAGGAAATTGTAGAATCTATCTGTAACAGCGCGCAAGAGATCATGAATGGAGCAGGAAAATGGGTAAAATAGCATTTCTATTTGCAGGTCAGGGAAGCCAGTATCCGGGCATGGGAAAAGACTTTTATGACCATATCGAAGAAGTAAAAGAATTGTATCAGATGGCGGAGGATTACAGACCGGATACCATCAGGCAGTGTTTTGAGTCCGAGCCGGACGAATTAAAGATTACAAAAAATACGCAGCCATGTCTGTTTCTTACAGATGTTGCGTGCGGGATGGCATTAGAAAAAAATCATATTATTCCTGATGTGGCGGCAGGTTTTTCCCTGGGAGAGATTGCCGGCCTCGCATCAACCGGAATTTTGAGCGTAAAGCAGGCGTTTGAACTCGTGTGCAAACGTGGAAATCTGATGAGTGATGCGGCGGATCTTCACAAAGGGGGCATGGTTGCAGTCATGCGCATGGAGCCGGAAGCGCTGATTTCCCTGTGCGAAGAAAACGGCGTCTATCCGGTAAACTTTAATTGTCCGGGACAGATTGCTGTTTCCGGTGAAGCAGAAAAAATTGAGGCGTTTAAACAGGTTTTAACAGAGCAGGGCGTCCGTTTTGTGCCGATTGCGGTGAGCGGCCCGTTCCATACGCCATATATGGAAAGCGCATCGGTGGGACTTCGGGAAGCGTTAAACGACATGGAAGTCCGTCCGGCGGAAATTCCTTTGTATGGCAATATGAAAGCCGAGCCGTATCCGAAAGAAGTCTCAGAGATTATTGAAAATATCAGCGGACAGGTTTCCCATAGCGTTCAGTGGGAAGCGACCATTCGGAAGATGTATCAGGACGGCGTGGACATCTTTATTGAGTGCGGGCCGGGAAAGGTGCTTTCTTCTTTAGTCAGAAAGACTTTGAAAGACGTCCTGATCTGCAATGTCAGCGATATGGAATCGTTAAAGGATACGATAGAAAAGGTAACTTCATACCGGGAGGAAAAATAAATGTTTGAAGGAAAGACAGCGCTTGTCACAGGCGGTTCGAGAGGCATCGGAAAAGCGGTTGCATTAAAACTTGCGGAGCAGGGAGCAGATGTGGCCATTGTCGCTACGTCCAAAAGCGCGGCGGCTGAGGAAACGCTGGAACAGTTAAAGGCGCTTGGCGTCAAGGCGTGTCTGTATGCCTGTGATATCAGTGACGAGGCGCAGGTAAAAGAAACTGTGGACAGTGTTCTTGCGGATTTCGGACACATTGATATTTTGGTGAACAATGCAGGAATTACGAAGGACAAGCTTCTGATGGCGATGAGCGCGGAAGATATTGACAGAGTTATTGACGTCAACTTAAAAGGAACCATCTATATGACGAAAGCATGTATTCGTCCTTTTATGAAGCAGAGAAAAGGAAGCATTATCAATATCAGTTCCGTTGTGGGGCTGATGGGCAATGCAGGACAGGCAAACTATGCGGCTTCTAAGGCAGGAATTATCGGTTTGACCAAGACGGTTGCCAAGGAGTATGCCGCGCGGGGAATCCGCTGCAACGCTATCGCTCCGGGTTATATCAGTACGGATATGACGGACGCTTTAAGCGAGGCGGACAGTAAGAAAATTAAAGATATGATTCCGACCGGAAGGCTTGGAACGCCAGAGGACATTGCAGGCGTTGCGGCATTTCTGGCAGGGGATTTGTCTTCTTATATTACAGGGGAAGTCATCAGAGTCGATGGGGGAATGTACATTTAATCATAAAATCATCAGGAGGTATCTATGAACAGAGTTGTAGTTACAGGAATGGGAATTATTTCTCCGGTTGGAAATACGATTTCCGAATATTGGGAAAGCATTTCAAACGGAGTCTGCGGAATTGACAAAATCAGCCGGTTTGACGCATCCCGTCTGAAAGTAAAGCTGGACGCGGAGGTCAAAGATTTTAATCCGAAGAATTATTATTCCGCAATGCAGGAAATCAGAAAATCCGATTTGTTTATGCAGTATGCAGTGGCGGCGTCCGATGAAGCGGTAAAAATGAGCGGCATTTTAGAGTCTGATATTGATAAAAACAGACTTGGCGTATATATCGGAACCGGAATCGGCGGAATTAACACGACGCTTACTGAGGCAAAAAAACTTGAGGCAAAGGGGCCGGAACGGATTTCAGCATTTTTTGTTCCGATGATGATTGCAAATATGGCTTCCGGAACGGTTTCAATCCGGTACGGAGCAAAAGGGCCGACGCTTCCAATCGTGACGGCGTGCGCGACTTCCACGCATACCATCGGGGAGGCTTACCGGACGATTAAGCATGGATACGCAGACGCGATTATCGCAGGCGGTTCCGAGGCTGCACTGAACGAACTGGCAATGGCGGGCTTTGTCAACTGTCAGGCGTTATGTTTAAGCGACGATCCAAAGACCGGAAGTATTCCGTTTGACGCCAGAAGAAGCGGATTTGTCATGGGCGAGGGCGCAGGAATTCTTGTGCTGGAGGAATATGAACATGCAGTGGCAAGAAACGCTCATATTTATGCAGAAGTGACGGGATATGGAAATACGGCGGACGCTTACCATATGACGGCTCCGGATCCGGAGGCGGACGGCGCTATCCGGGCAATCCGTCAGGCTGTGGAGGAATCAGGCATTACAGGAAACGAAGAAATTTATGTCAATGCGCACGGAACAAGCACGCACTTAAATGATGCGATGGAGACAAAGGCGCTGAAGGAAGTCTTCGGAGAAAAAGCTTACGATCTTCACATCAGCTCCACAAAATCCATGACCGGACATATGCTCGGTGCAACGGGCGCAGCGGAAGCAATCGCTTCTGTTCTCGCATTGGAAAACGGCGTTATTCCGCCGACCATCAATTATGTGGAAAAAGATGAAGAGTGTGATTTGGATTACACGCCGAATACCGCTGTCAAGGCAGACGTGGAATACGCTGTCAGCACTTCGCTGGGATTTGGCGGACACAATGCCTGTGTGGCGTTAAAGAAAATGAAATAAAAAATCCGGGAGGGATTCATTCATGTATACATTGGAAGAATACGGAGAAATTTTTTCAAAACTCGGACTAACGGAACTGTCAGTCAAAGAAGGAGATTGTGAACTGACCTTGAAAAAAGAAGTGTCAGTCGTACAGGAAGTACCTGTCAGACAGAATATTGAAACAGTGAAAACAGCAGATGAACCGGTTGCTGCCACAGCGAAGGCACAGCAGGAATCTTTATCAGAAATTACATCTCCGCTTGTCGGCGTGTTTTACGCGGGCGAAAATCCGGACGCAAAACCTTATGTGACGGTGGGAGAAACCGTGAAAAAAGGCGACGTCATCTGTGTGATTGAAGCGATGAAAATGTTTAATGATGTGATTGCTGACAAAGACGGCGTTGTCAAAGAAATCTGCGTAGCAAACGGACAGCTTGTGGAGTTTGGACAGACGTTATTTAAGATAGAACCGCTTGCCTAGAGCGATGTTCCAAAAAATCAGTAAAGCAACAAGAAATCAGCGAAATAAAGCGAAATCATCAAAGCGATAATTAGTTGAAACAGGAGCACATATGAATCGGGAAGAATTAAAATCCATTCTGCCTCACAGAGAGCCGATGCTCTTAGTAGATGAGGCGTATTTAAACGAAGATGGCACTGCCACCGGATATTATCACGTGCGGGGGGATGAATATTTCCTTCAGGGACATTTTCCCGGAAATCCGATTGTTCCGGGAGTAATCCAGTGTGAAATGATGGCGCAGGCATCTTGTATTATGTTTGAAAAACAGATGAAGGAAGAAGGTTTTATTCCGGTCTATACAGGACTGAATAAAGTGAAATTCAGAGGGCAGATTAAGCCGGGTGATACGATTAAAATTGATACGGCTCTGGTGAAAGCAAGACATCCAATGTATTTTTTACATGGGGAATTGAGCGTTGACGGCAAAATCTGTATGAACGGTGATTTTTCCTTCGCCATTGTCAGCGGAAAAGACAAGGAGTGATTTTTGTGTATTCTAAAATGTTGATTGCCAACAGAGGAGAAGTTGCGGTGAGAATTATCCGCGCCTGTAAAGAAATGGGCATTAAGACGGTATCTGTTTATTCCACAGCAGATGAGGAAGCGCTGCATACGAATATGGCTGATGAGAGTTATTGCATTGGCGGCCCTCTGGTAAAGGACAGTTATCTGAATATCGGAGCAATCATTACGATTGCAAAAGAAACAGGCGTCGAGGCCATTCACCCGGGTTATGGCATGTTGTCGGAAAATCCGGATTTTGCAAAAATCTGTGAGGAAAATAATATTGCATTTATCGGTCCTGATGCTGAGATTATGAGGCAGATGGGACAAAAAGATGCGGCGAGGGAAATTGCCCGTAAAGCCGGCGTCCCGATTACGGAGGGAAGCGGAATTCTTTCTGACGTGCATGACGCCATGTATGCCGCGCAGGCCTGCGGTTATCCGGTCATGCTCAAAGCAAGAGCCGGAGGCGGCGGGAAGGGAATCCGCATTGTCCGGAGCAAAGAGGAAATGCCGCATGCCTATGCCAGTGTATTTGAGGAGGCAAAGGCGTCTTTCGGGGACGGCTCGATGTATCTGGAAAAATATCTTGAAAATGTAAAGCATATCGAAGTTCAGGTTTTAGCGGACAAAGAGGGCAACGTCGTCGTTTTAGGCGACCGCGACTGCTCCATTCAGAGGAAAAACCAGAAACTGATTGAGGAATGTCCCGCGCCGGTGCTTGGGCAGAGTACGAGGGAAAAAATGTATGATGCCGCAGTCAGGCTGGTCCGGGAAACCGGATATACGACGGTAGGAACGATTGAATTTCTGGTAACGGAAGATGAACAGTTTTATTTTATGGAGATGAATACAAGGCTGCAGGTCGAACATTCTGTGACGGAAATGGTGTGCCAGCTCGATATTGTCAAATGGCAGATTCGGACAGCCAATGGATTTACGCTTCCGTTCCGGCAGAAAGATATCCGCAATGACAAGCATGCCATTGAGTGCAGAATCTGCGCGGAAGATCCAAAAACATTTCAGCCGGCGTGCGGAACGATTCAATTTCTGCATGTGCCGGGCGGGCCGAATGTACGGTTTGACTCGGCAATGTATCAGGAGTACGAGGTCAGCCCGTTTTATGATTCGATGCTGGGAAAACTGATTGTATGCTCCGGTACCAGAGAAGAATCCATCAGAAAGATGAAAAGTTCCCTTTCCGAGTTTGTGCTGTCCGGTGTGGAAAATAACCGCGATATGCATATGAAACTGATGGAAAATGAGGAGTTTGAAAAAGGAACATACACGACGGATTTATGCCGGAAACTTTTTGACGTCTGAGAAGTCAGGATAGTGCAGAAAAGCAAGAGGAAAAATCAGTAAAGAGGTTAGCATGAAGTTAAAGGGATTATTTTTAAATGCGAACAATCAGCTTGAGGGCACGGAAAAAACAGGAAAAAGCCGGATTATTGTGTGCAGTAAATGCGGCGTGGAAGTGAGTGTCTCAAGAATCAGAAAGAATAATTTTATCTGTCCGAAGTGCGGGCACTATTTTACGGTTCGCGCAAGAAGACGAATTCTAATGCTGGTGGACAAGAGGACTTTTGTGGAGATGGACAGTGATCTGCTCCCGCAGAACATTCTGAATTTTCCGGGATATGAAGATAAATTACAGCAGGCGGAGGACAAGAGCAGGGAAAAGGAATCCGTTGTCTGCGGCGTCGGTGAGATTAACGGCATTACCTGTTGTATCTTTTCCATGGAAGCCAGATTTATGATGGGTTCGATGGGCGCCGTCACCGGTGAAAAAATCACGAGAATTTTTGAGTATGCGACGGAAAATCATCTGCCGGTTCTCGGGATTACTGTCTCCGGCGGAGCGAGAATGCAGGAGGGAATGATTTCCCTGATGCAGATGTCTAAGGTTTCTGCAGCCGTAAAACGGCACAGCGACCATGGGAATCTCTATATTACACTTTTGACTAATCCTACAACCGGCGGCGTGGACGCCAGTTTTGCAATGCAGGGCGACATTATTCTGGCAGAACCGCGCGCAAGAGTCGGATTTGCAGGGCCGAGAGTGATAGAAAAGACCTTAAATCAAAAGCTTCCGGAAGGATTTCAACTGGCAGAGCATGTGATGAGCTGCGGATTTATTGACGAAATTGTTCCGAGGGACAAGCAGAAAGAATATATAGGAAAAATTTTACAGATTCATCAGGAGAACGCCAATGAGTAAATATGATGTGGTACTGGGCGCAAGGAGCAGTAACCGTCTGTGCGCAAGCCAGTATATAAGAGGGACGGTTCGGGATTTTCTGGAATTTCATGGGGACAGAAGATTTGGCGACGACGCCGCAGTTATCGGCGGCATCGGAATGATTGACGAGATGCCGGTCACAGTCATCGGAATTGAAAAAGGAAGAACGACGAGAGAACGGATCAGCCACAATTTCGGCAGCGCGCATCCGGAGGGATACCGCAAAGCGCTGCGGCTGATGAAGCAGGCGGAGAAATTCCACAGACCGGTTGTCTGTTTTGTCGATACCGCAGGCGCCTTTTGCGGCGTCGATGCGGAAGAACGCGGACAGGGACTTGCCATTGCAGAAAATCTGTATGAAATGTCCACGTTAAAAACGCCGATTTTATCCATTGTCATCGGAGAAGGCGGAAGCGGCGGCGCACTGGCACTCAGTCATGGAGACCGTATCTGGATGATTGACGGCTCCTATTTCAGTGTCGTATCGCCGGAAAACTGCGCCAATATTTTGTGGAAATCCACAGAAAAGGCGGCGGAAGCGGCAGAGGCGCTGAAGTTGACGGCAAAGGATTTGGAAGAATTGTCCTTAATAGACAGAATTTTCCATGAACTTCCGCTTGGCGCTGACCGTCATCAGGAACGGGATTATATGAAAAATCTTGCGAAATCAATCAAAAAAGAACTGGAAAAGTTAAAAGAGGAGCCGATTGAAAAACTGCTGGGCGAACGCTATCAGAAATTCAGAAAAGTCGGATATTGATTTTATTTGGAAAGCAGAAGTTCGGAAGAGCCGATATTGATTTTATTTGGAAAGGTGAACGGGATGTCACAGATATATACAAAGTTTTTTAAAGAGATTTATGATGAACAGGGAACATTAAAGTCTATCGATGTGACTTATGGAGAACATTTCAATTTTGCGTATGATGTGCTTGATGAGATTGCAAAGAAGAGTCCCGGCAAGAGAGCGCTGGTGCATAAAAGCCTTCATGGAACAGTGAGGGAGTTTACGTTTCAGGAACTCAGTATTCTCAGCAATCAGATGGCCGGCGTTTTAAAGAAAAACGGCATCGGACGCGGAAATGCGGTTATGCTGATTCTAAAAAGACATTATGAGTTTTGGATTGCAATGATGGCGTTGCACAAACTCGGCGCCGTAGCTGTTCCAACCTCCCATATGGTGGCGGGAGAAGACATTCGCGACAGAATTGCGCGCGCAGACATTAAGGCAGTCATCTGCGTGGAAAGCGACGAGGTCTGCCAGTGTGTGGAATGGGCAGAGGCTCATGCAGAAAATAAAATTACAAAATATATTGCAGGCGGCAAACGGGAAGGTTATCTCGACATTGTCGAAATGATGAAAGAGGAACCGGAGAAGTTTGAGCGGGTTGAAACTTCAGCCCATGACGATATGCTCTATTACTTTACTTCCGGTACCGTAGGTGAACCAAAAGCGGTAATTCATGATTATACATATCCGCTGGCGCATATTATGACGGCAAAAAACTGGCATGGCGTCATTGACGGCGGACTGCATTTTACAGTATCGGATTCCGGCTGGGCAAAATGCGCGTGGGGAAAACTGTATGGACAGTGGCTCTGCGAATGCGCAATTATGGTCTACGATTATGACAAATTTTATGCCAATGAACTGCTGACGATTTTACAGGACCAGAAAGTGACTTCTTTCTGCGCCCCGCCGACAATTTACAAATATCTCGTCCGCGAAAAAATTGCAGATTATGATCTGAGCAGCCTGGCCACAGCCTTAACGGCAGGCGAGCCGATGCCTACGGAAGTTGCCGCAAAGTTTTACGATGCTACCGGTCTGGAAATCCGCGAGGGATTCGGCCAGACGGAAACGACTGTCCTTTTGTGCACGATGGTCGGTGAAAAGCAGCAGAAAGGTTCTATCGGAAAACCGTCGCCGCAGTATCACCTCATGATTGTAGATGAAGACAATCGTGAAGTGCCAATCGGCGAGACAGGAGAAATCGTCCTGGTTCCAAAGGCGCAGGGCGAAATTCCGATTGGTGTTTTTAAAGGTTATCTGGGAGATGAGGATTTATACAAGGACGTCTGGGACGGCGGGGTATACCACACGAAAGACCGCGCTTACTGCGACGAGGAAGGATATTACTATTTTGTCGGCAGAAGCGACGACGTCATTAAATCGAGCGGTTACCGGATCGGGCCTTCCGAGGTCGAGGATATTTTGATGAAACATCCGGCAGTTTTTGAATGCGCAGTGACCGGTTATCCGTCTGCCTCCAGAGGAGCGATTGTCAAAGCCTCCATTATTTTAAATCAGGGATTTTGTCCGGATCATCACCTGAAAACCCAACTGCAGGATTTTGTCAAAGAAAATACGGCGATTTACAAATATCCGAGACGGATTGAGTTTGTCGAGGAACTGCCGAGAACGGTTACCGGAAAAATCAGCCGTAAGAAAATCCGCGAAAAGGATTGGGAAAAGAAGAAATAGAGGGACGATTAAGTGATGTAGCGGCAAGACATAATCATTTTAGCGATTTGTCTGCATAAAGACGGCTTTCAACCATCTTTTCATAGTAAGTCTGATATTCTCCAGAGATAATCGTTTCCCACCATTCTCTGTGTTCAAGATACCACTGAATAGTCTTGTGGATCCCTTCTGAAAAACTGGTATCCGGCAGCCATCCCAGTTCGGAATGGATTTTAGACGGGTCAATCGCATAGCGCAGATCATGCCCTTTGCGGTCGGAAACAAACGTAATCAGGCTTTCCGGTTTTCCAAGTTCTTTACAGATTATTTTTACAATATCAATATTCTTCATTTCATTATGTCCGCCAATGTTATACACTTCCCCAACACGGCCATTGTGAAGAATCAGGTCGATTGCCTTACAGTGGTCTTCCACATACAGCCAGTCCCGCACATTTTCGCCCTTTCCGTATACAGGAAGGGGTTTATCATTTAAGGCGTTGGCAATCATAAGCGGAATCAGTTTTTCCGGAAAGTGATAAGGTCCATAATTATTGGAACAGCGGCTGATTGTAACCGGAAGCCGGTAGGTTCGGTAATAAGACTGTACAAGCAGGTCCGCGGCGGCTTTGGACGCACTGTAAGGGCTGCTCGTATGCAGCGGGGTCTTCTCTGTAAAGAAAAGATCCGGGCGGTCCAGTGGAAGATCTCCATATACCTCATCCGTCGATACCTGATGATAACGCTGAATCCCATATTTTCTGCAGGCATCCATGAGCACTGCCGTTCCTTTGATGTTGGTATCAAGAAAAATTTCCGGGTTTTCAATTGAGCGGTCAACGTGGCTTTCCGCCGCAAAATTTACCACAATGTCAGGGTGTTCCTCAGAGAAGAGGGCGTCAACAGCGCCTCTGTCACAGATATCTCCTTTGACAAATCGGAAATTTTGCTGGTTCATGATCGGCTGCAGTGTCGATAAATTTCCTGCATACGTTAGTTTGTCGAGACAGATGATGCGATAGGAAGGGTGTTTCTTTCGCATATAAAATATAAAATTACTTCCAATAAATCCGGCGCCGCCGGTCACAATAATATTCATAGATACTCTCCCATGTTTGTAAAAATATTTTTTAAGTGTAAGTCAAATATACAATTTACTTTACATGAAATCAAGAAAAAATGCAAATAAAGGGTTTTATAGTGCTTGTAAATCTTTCAAAAATCAAATATAATACTCAGCAGTTAGTACCATTTTGTTTTTCTGCATTCTGCCAGAAATATTAAATTTGTAATAAGAAAAACAGTTGTTTACTGTATAGATTGGTTGATTTTAAATACGTTTTGTGAAGGTGAAAATATTATATCAATGTGTTTGCAAAGCAGTTTAATCCGAAGGATTATTATTTTGCAATACAGGAAATCCTCGAAAAAGGTTGGGAAAAGAAATAATAGAGGGAAGATAAAACAGGATGGGGATGAATAAAAATCCATCCTGTTTTTTCTGTGTATGACACTGAGTATGGCAAAAAGGCTGGATCTGAGGAGATAGCCTATGATGGTGTTGATATATGCGAATTAAATGCTTTTATAAAAACATTCTTAAAAATGGTGGAAATTTGCCGATAATTTTTTACAGAAATTACGAAAGTGAGAAGGAGACCAACTATGAATAGTCAATAGCAAAATTCGAAAATATTTAGAGTATTTTATATCTAAAAAAGTGTATAA
>CANQMA010000035.1 GCA_947624875.1 uncultured Lachnospiraceae bacterium | reverse complement strand
CCGTTGATTTTGACAATCTCTAGTATACAGGTAAATCCACGATGGTACAAATGTGAGGTCACTTCATATTATCTAAAACTGTTCCAAGAAACGATTGTCGTTCTCATACAATAATCTCATATCATCAATCTCATATTTCAAGAGTGCAATCCGCTCCAATCCAACGCCAAATGCAAATCCCTGATATTCATTCGGGTCGATATTGCACATTTCCAAAACATGCGGATGTACCATACCGCAGCCGAGAATCTCAATCCAGCCTTCCCCTTTACAGAAACGACATCCTTTTCCTCCGCATTTAAAGCAGCTGACGTCCATTTCCGCACTCGGTTCCGTAAATGGAAAATGATGCGGACGGAATTTCGTCTTTGTATCCGGACCAAACAATTCCTTGGCAAAGGTTTCCAACGTTCCCTTCAAATCAGCAAACGTAATGTTTTTGTCGATGGCAAGCCCCTCTACCTGATGGAATGAAGGCGAATGGGTTGCATCCACCTGGTCGGAGCGGAAAACTCTTCCCGGTGAAATAATGCGAATCGGCGGCTTTGTCTTCTCCATGACTCTTGCCTGAACAGAGGAGGTCTGTGTCCGAAGCACAATATTTTTATTGATGTAGAATGTATCCTGTTCATCTTTTGCAGGATGATTTGCAGGAATATTCAACGCCTCAAAATTATAATAGTCAAATTCAACTTCCGGACCCTCGACTACTTCATATCCCATACCCGTAAAAATCCGTTCCAGTTCCTCAAGAGCAAGCGTATTCGGGTGTTTATGCCCGATTTTATTCTTTTTTGCCGGCAGCGTCACATCAATCACTTCCGCCTTAAGTTTTGCCTCTCTTGCTTTTTTCTGAAGTTCTGTTTTTACTTCTTCAAGTTTTTCTTCAATCGCTTTTCTCGTATCATTGACCAGTTGTCCCACCTTTGGGCGTTCCTCCGGCGCAACGTCCTTCATGCCTTTCATGACTTCGGTCAGTCTGCCCTTTTTCCCGAGAATTTCAACTCTGATTTCGTTTAATTTGTCCAGATTATCAGAGTCTGTCAATCTGGCAATGGCTTCTTCTCTAATCGCCTGCAATTTTTCTTTCATGATGTTATCCTCTCTTAATTTTTTTAGAAACGGGCAGTTTGTATCTCTAATGTAAAAAAGTCCCTTCGAATCATCGAAGGGACGAAATTATTCCGCGGTACCACCCTGTTTTTTGTAACTGCTACAAACACTCTGTCTGCTTAACGCGCATCTTACGTCATTTCCTAATGAGAATTTCTGTTCAGAAATGCAGCTCCTGTGGGAAATTCAAAAATTATTTGAACCTGAAAGACCTTTCAGCCTGTGAATCTTTCTCTCTGAAGGAAAATAATCTTCTACTGACACATTCATCGCTTTTGTACAATTCTTAACCTAGAACTGTTTTGCAATATTGAGATTTTATCACACAATAAAAATCATGTCAATAACACCCATTGCCTGAAACCACGCGGTTCCATGGCGCGGTTTATGTCGAGAAATTGCGCGGATCTTTCCATGAAATATGATTGTTGTTCCATAAAAATAATGATATAATGGATTTCAGAAATTTTTTTATGAGGTTTGCAGTGAAACGCTTGGAAAATATTTGGTTATTTAAAAAACTATATCCTTTTATCAGCGCATTGATTCAATCGATAAGTAAGGACCGTGTCGGAGTCTATACTGCGCAGGCTTCTTTTTTCATCATTCTGTCTATTTTTCCATTTGCTTTATTGGTCCTCAACCTCCTTGCGCACACTGCGTTTGATGAATCCTATGTCATTTATTTGATTAATACCTATATCCCACACTCGATGAATCCGATTTTAATTCAGATTGTCAATGAACTGTATGAAAATGTATCCGGCACGCTGGTATCCATTACAGCGATTATGACGGTCTGGACTGCCTCAAAAGGCGTACTGTCCGTCATGTATGGCATTTATGAGATCTTTAATTTACACCGGGGACAAAATTACCTTATTGCCCGGTTTGTTTCCATGCTTTATACCGTAGTGTTCCTCTTAATTACAGTGATTTCCCTGACACTGCTTGTTTTTGGAAACCGCCTGCTGAAACTGTTTATCTCGTACATTCCATGGCTCGGGGACGTATCTTTGGTATTAAATATTATCCGGTTCAGTTTTGCATTTTTACTGCTGACCTTTTTATTTACACTAATCTACCGGTTTACAAACTTTAAATGGTCGACCATTCGCACAACACTGCCCGGCGCTGTTTTATGTTCTATCGGATGGATGATTTTCTCGTTTGTATTTTCCATCTATGTGGACAATTTCTCAAATATGTCCTATATCTACGGAAGTTTTACCGGACTGATTGTATTTATGCTGTGGATATACTTTTGTATTTATATTTTCTTTATTGGTGCGGAAATTAACAAATATTATTATCCTGAAATCGAATATCGTCCGGAAAATACGACAGCGAAATAATTTTATTTACTGTAATGTTTCCAGTTCTATTTTTGCGTAGAATTTTTCTAAAATCTGCTGAAAGTCTGCCCCTGATTTTGCCATTTCTATTGCTCCATTCTGGCTCATCCCGGATCCGTGGCCGAAACCTCCCCCATAAATTTTTAAGCCGACACTTTGCTCTTTATCGTAAATTGTTTCAAGACTGATAAATGCGCTTGGCAGCAGCAATCCCCCTCTTTTTTCCGTTCCATCATTTAATTCGACTGTCATATACATAGACGACAAAACTTTTCGTATCTGAGTCTGATTGTTGATGACTACCTGCCGCTCATCACCATATATCGTTATTTGTGAGGCAATTCCCCCAACTCCTCTGGAATTTACCTCCGCCTTTAGAAAATTTCCAATATTTACATTCATATAATTAAAAACTGCATTTTCAATCTGGTTGGCGGAGAGATAAGTTTCCCAACGAAAATACGGATATTCTTTTTCATATCCGCTTCCTTTTCCTTTAATAAAGCGGGAAAATACCTGCTCATCACGAATGTCCTGCTCTGACAGATTCTTTGCAACCTGACAGCCCTTTAAATAATCAAGTTTCTCTTTTCCCCAAATCCGATAGTTTGTTGTATAGCCACAGGAAGTTGAAAAGTAAAACGCTTTTACCGGTTTCCCATGACAGGTCATCACGAGATTTTTTGTATTTTCTGCAGCCTTTTTACATTTCTCCGTTGGCGGTACGGCATTATAGACCTGGTCTTCAGTACTATCATTTGCCACTGCGTCAAATTTTTTATATTCTTTATTTTCTGCATTGATGATGTAAGTTCTGGCGCAGACCGCCTGTGCATTTAACGCTTCCTTTGGTGCATTGACACCAATTTCACTCGAAATGACCGCAGCCACATACTGCTCCAGATCGACGTCATTGACCAGCACCAGCCCGCTCTCCGTTTTATATATATAAAAACTGCCGGGATAATTGCGGTTTTCTCTTTCTCTCTCCAGTTCTATCTGTTTGGGAGCTTCGATTTTTACAACAGAATTCTTTTTAAAATATTTACTGTCCGGATTGATTTCTGCTCCATTCATTTTTTTCTTACCTGACAATTTCTTTCCATAGGAAAGACTCAGTTCCTGATTTTTAATCTTGATAGAGGAATAATAGGGTGTACTGGTACTTTCGTTGAGAATGACAATTCTTACGCGGCGTTCTCCTTTCCCCTGATTTTTTAGTTTTGTCTGCACCATTGTCTGTGTAACCGGCGCGCTCAAATCATTCAACGTCAGTTTTTTTAATAATTGTGCTGAATTAATTCGAAACAATGTAACCGTCAATAAGAGAATTGTCATAAGGACTACGGCTATTTTTTTCATATAGAACTCCCTGTCTGAATTGATTTTTTGCATAAGAAAACGCAGTATCAAAAATACTGCGTCCATTAAAAATCTTTTGTATAAACCCAAAATGTCAGGTCTGTTTTTTGAGTCCTAGCTTTCGCCAGGTGGGCAACCGCATCTAAAGTTCTGTCTTCCACTGATCTTATGAGGCCTGACATCTCTTTAGAGATTAGGAATCCCTTTATTCATACTGTAGGTTCAAAATTAACAGAAACTCTAACAATTCAGGTTCCAAAACAGTAAAACTGTTTTGATAGTATTATTATATGCAATTCTCATCTATTTTGCAATCATTTTTCATCTACAATTTCTGCTAATATGCAGCATTACAAAATCAGCCAATATCCCCAATAAAAATTTTATGCCGGAAGAGACTACGGTCATTCTTCCGGCATATAGTTTAAAAATATTTTTAAATTGAAAATGATTATGCGTCAAGCTGTGGTCCTGCCGGTACCAATGCTTTTCCTGCTTCATTTCCTGTATATTTTACAAAGTTTTTATTAAATCTTGCGGCTAAGTCTTTTGCCTTTGCTTCCCATTCAGAAACCTCTGCATAAGTATCACGCGGATCAAGAATGGCAGAATCCACTCCTTTCAGTTCTGTTGGAACTTCAAAGTTGAAAATAGGAATCTGCTTGGTTGGCGCATTCTTAATATCACCGTTTAAGATTGCATCGATAATTCCACGGGTATCCTTGATGGAAATACGCTTTCCTGAGCCGTTCCAACCGGTATTTACCAGGTAAGCCTTTGCGCCGCTCTGCTGCATTTTCTTTACCAGTTCTTCTGCATATTTTGTCGGATGAAGCTCCAGGAACGCCTGCCCAAAACATGCTGAGAACGTCGGCGTCGGCTCTGTAATACCACGCTCTGTTCCGGCAAGTTTTGCAGTAAATCCGGAAAGGAAATAGTACTGTGTCTGCTCCGGCGTCAGGATAGATACCGGCGGCAATACGCCAAATGCGTCTGCGGAAAGGAAAATTACCTCTTTTGCAGCCGGCGCGGAAGATACCGGACGGACAATGTTGTTAATATGACTGATTGGATAAGATACACGCGTATTTTCCGTAACGCTCTTATCATCGAAATCAATCTTTCCGTTTTCATCGACTGTTACATTCTCTAACAGCGCATCTTTCTTAATTGCATTGTAAATATCCGGCTCGGATTCTTTGTCAAGGTTAATAACCTTCGCATAGCAGCCGCCCTCAAAGTTGAAGACGCCGTTGTCGTCCCAGCCGTGTTCATCATCACCAATCAGCAGTCTCTTTGGATCGGTAGATAAGGTCGTCTTTCCTGTTCCGGACAGTCCAAAGAAAATGGCTGTATTTTCACCGTTCATATCTGTGTTTGCAGAACAATGCATGGAAGCAATGCCCTTTAACGGCAGGTAATAGTTCATCATGGAGAACATTCCCTTTTTCATTTCTCCACCATACCATGTATTTAAAATAACCTGTTCTCTGCTCGTGATATTAAATACGACTGCAGTTTCAGAATTTAATCCTAATTCTTTATAATTGGTAACTTTTGCCTTGGAAGCATTGTACACAATAAAATCCGGTTCAAATTCTTTCAGTTCTTCTTCTGTCGGAACGATAAACATATTTTTTACAAAATGTGCCTGCCATGCCACTTCCATGATGAAACGCACATTCATGCGGGTATCTTTGTTTGCTCCGCAGAAAGCGTCAACAACATACAATTTTTTATTGGAAAGTTCCTCAATCGCCAGTTTTTTACATGCTTCCCACGCTTCTTTTGATGCAGGGTGGTTATCGTTCGGATATTCCTCGCTGGTCCACCAAACTGTGTCCTTTGAATTTTCATCTTCAACAATAAATTTATCTTTTGGGGAACGTCCGGTATAAATACCTGTCATAACGTTCACAGCGCCAAGTTCTGTTACCTGTCCTTTTTCATATCCTTCTAATTCAGGATCTGTTTCGTCTTCATATAACTTGTCAAATGAAGGGTTATAAACAATTTCTTCGACACCGGTAATTCCGTATTTACTTAAATCAATTGCAGCCATTTTTTCTACCTCTTTCCTTTTTTGTATTGTGAAATTGTGATGCAAACATCAGAAATGATGTTGCCAGCAACTCCACAGCAAATTATATACGAAGCGCTTTATATTGTCAATCTGAAACGTTTTTTATCGTAAAGTATTTTGGAGGTTTGAACTTTCCTCTTTTTTCTGCTATTATCAGAATATTCCCTGAAAGGAGTTTTTTCATGTATTCCGATTATCATGTACACAGTCGTTTTTCGTTTGATTCTGACGAAGAACCGAAAATAATGATTCAGAAAGCAATTTCCCTTGGAATGAAGCAGATTTGCTTTACAGACCATCAGGATTATAACTGGCCTGTAAAGGGAGAAACACCGCTGCTGAACTTTAAAGATTACTTTGGCACATTAAGCAGCCTCAAGGACCAATACAGCGATTCAATTGAAGTGCTCATTGGCGTGGAGTTGGGACTGGTGGAAGGAACAGAGGATTTATGCCAAAAACTGGTATCGGAGTATCCTTTTGATTTTATGATCGGTTCCTGTCATGTCGTGGACAACATGGACCCCTACTATCCTGACTTTTGGGAGAATCGAGGAAGCCGGAAGGCGATGGAACTTTATTTTCAAACCCTGTATCGTGGGCTAAAGGCCTTTCACCAAATTGATGCTTTAGGACATTTTGATTATATTGTGCGCTATAATCCGGACAAATCTTTTCATTACAATGTTTTGGATTATCGAGATCTTATTGATACCATATTAAAGCTGATGATTTCTAAGGACATTAAGTTGGAAATCAACACCGCCGGACTGGCAAACGGCTATGACTTTCCAAATCCGCATACCGACATTATCCGCCGGTATCGTGAACTGGGAGGAATGGAAGTGACGATTGGGTCTGACGCGCACAAAGCGCCGCAGATTGGATATGCTTTTGAAAAAGCTGCCGGCTTAGCGCATCGGTTTGGTCTGAAAATTTATGTCAAATAAAGAGCAAATTTTTCTATCGGATATCAAAATACCTTCTATGCGGATTTATCCTTGACCCGCCTGGAAGGTATTTTACTGCCATTGCAAACCTCTATTTTTCTTTTCTCATCTGTATGACTATTTCTTGAAACTTTCGAATGGTAAAGTCAATCTCATCCCTGGTATTTTCAAAATTTAAAGAGATACGAACCGCTTCATAGGCTTCCTCATCACTTTGTCCTAAAGCCTTTAATACATGAGATGGATTGGTGTCCGAAGCGGAACATGCCGACCCTGCCGAAATACAAATCTGATTTTCGTCCATCAGCACGACGAGCGCTGCACCTTCGACCCCTGCAAAAGACAAATTTAAGTTCCCGGGCAGACGGTGTCTCGTGCTTCCATTAATTCTTGTATACGGGATTTCCCTCATTAACCGCTCTGCAAGATAATTCCGCAGTTTCTGCTCTTTTCTCATTCGGTTATCCATCTGTTCCATCGCTTCTTTCGCTGCTTCACCCATTCCTACGATGCCCGCCACATTTTCTGTTCCTGAGCGATACCCCCGCTCCTGTTCACCTCCATAAATCATCGGGGCAAACTTTTCCGGCTCCCTGACATAGAGAAATCCCACTCCTTTTGGTCCGTGAAATTTATGTGCACTCGCGCTTAGAAAATCAATGTTCATGCGGTTTACATTGATTGGAATATGTCCAAACGCCTGGACGGCGTCTGTGTGAAACAGCGCATGATGACGATGGGCGATTCTTCCAATCTCTGAAACCGGCTCAATCGTTCCAACCTCATTATTTGCTGTCATAACAGAAATCAATGTGTTTCCTTCGACGATATTGTTTTCCAGTTGCGGGAGATTGATGGTCCCTTCCCTGTCTGTACCGATATAGGTCACATTGGCGCCCTGTCCCTGAAGTTGTCTGCACTTATTGAGAATCGCGTGATGTTCAATCTGTGATGTCGTGATGTACTTTCCCTGTTTCATGGCGTGTTCCAATACCCAGTTATCAGACTCCGTTCCTCCCGATGTAAAAAATATATTTTCAGGAGCACAATGAAGTGCCCCGGCAATAATTTCTCTGCTTTCCCGGACTGCTTTTTTTGATGTCTCTCCAAATTCATAGATGGCCGACGGATTTCCATACAAATCCTTCAGATATGGTTCCATCGCTTGTTTTGCCCGCTCACTCAGCCTGGTTGTTGCTGCATTATCTAAGTAAATCATGGCTCCTCTCCTATTTTAACGTCTATGTAATTTTCTGCTCATATTTGTCAAGCGGCGTTCCCAATATAAAACAAGAGAAATATCATGTATTTTTTTCCCTTTTCTGCAATAAATTATTAAAAAAGCCCGGTCTCATTTATGTTAAAACATCATCCAATCATTAAAGGGGCAATGATTCTTACCATTGCAAGTATTATTACACGAGCCTTAGGCTTCTTATATAGAATATTCCTGTCAAACCTAATTGGTGCAGAGGGGATGGGAATTTTTCAGTTAATCTTTCCTGTTTTGACGTTTTGTATTGCACTCAGTTGTGGCGGCATCCAGATTGCCGTTTCCCGATTTGTTGCGGAAAGCAGAAGCCGTGCGCACAGTTTTGCCGTCTTAATTTCCAGTCTGGTGATGTCTTTGCTGATTTCCTGCGCCACCTGCGCTGTGGTCTATTGCTTTTCAGATTCGCTTGCCATCCATATTATTAAAAATGCGGACTGTGGACCATTACTAAAATATGCATCAATCACCATTCCTGTCACTGCAATTCATTCCTGTATCGCCGGATATTATCTGGGTCTGAAAAAGACCTTTGTTCCTGCATGGTCCACAGTGACAGAACAGATTGTAAAAATTGCTGCAATCTATATTCTGGGAATTCTGTGGATTCGGCAGGGAATTCCAATCACGCCGATGATTGCCGTTTATTCTATGATTTTTTCAGAAGTTGCAGGCGCCCTGTTTTGTGTCATTGCCGT
The DNA here is from genome assembly GCA_947624875.1 of uncultured Lachnospiraceae bacterium. Taxonomy (GTDB): domain Bacteria; phylum Bacillota; class Clostridia; order Lachnospirales; family Lachnospiraceae; genus Eubacterium_G. The sequence continues at coordinate 9,114 of CANQMA010000035.1, read as the reverse complement.
CGGCGCAGAAAAAAAATACCGGATTCATCCTTCAGAATTAATGAAAACAGCAGGAAATCTGTTTTCCATCTCCTATATTCTGACACTCAATCGGATTCTTCTGACTTTCCTTCAGTGCGTGGAAGCCATTCTGCTCCCGATTGTCCTTGTAAAAAGCGGTCTTTCCAATTCCCAGTCTCTGGTTATTTATGGGGTGCTTACCGGAATGGCATTGCCGGTCATCACCTTTCCCTCAGCCATTACCAATTCCATCTCGACCATGATTCTGCCGTCGATTGCCGAATCAAACGTAGAAAATAACCATTCGGCATTAAAAAAAACCATAGAAAATTCAATCTGGTTTTCTACGGTTTCCGGTATCTTTGGAATCGGTATTTTTTTGACCTTTGGAAATTTTATCGGTTCAGAGATTTTCGGTCATGCGGAGGCTGGAATTTATATTGAAATTCTGGCATGGCTCTGTCCGTTTTTATATCTTTCCATCACGCTGGGCTCTGTGCTCCACGGTCTTGGAAAAACAACCGCCGCTTTCGTCCACAACCTGATTAGTATCATAATCCGCCTGGCCGCTATCTGGTGGACCGTTCCGATATTTGGTATCAACGGCTACTTATGGGGACTGCTGGTCAGCCACCTGGCAACCACACTGCTTCACTATGTTTATATGAAACGTACGGTTTCCTATCGTTTTTCTGCCTGGGAAAATATCATAAAACCGGTTTTCTGGCTTACAATCAGCCTGGCTGCCGGTTTTCTGATAAAATATATTTTTTGTTTTGCTGCCGAACAGGGACAGGGATTTTCCTATATTACCAATGGCATACAGCTGCTTGCCGTCTGTGTTGTCTTTTTCGCCTGCGTAGCAAAAAATCATCAAAAATAAGGCTAATTTAAATCCCTGTATATTGACTGTTGTACAAATTATAATAAAATCCTTTCTGCATCAGCAGATTTTCATGCGTTCCCTGCTCAATCACCTGTCCGTCTCTCATGACGAGAATGACATCTGATTCTTTAATTGTGGACAGCCGGTGCGCCACTACAAACGTAGTTCTGCCTTTCATCAGTTTTGCAAAAGCTCTCTGAATACGAATTTCAGTGCGGGTATCAATCGACGAAGTCGCCTCATCGAGAATCAGCATTGGCGGCAGCGCCAGCATGACTCTTGTGATACAAAGCAGCTGTTTCTGTCCCTGAGACAAGCTTCCGCTGTCTTCTCCAATCACCGTATCATATCCTTTTGGCAGACGCTTGATAAAACTATGGGCGTGCGACGCCTTGGCCGCAGCAATAATCTCTTCCTTTGTTGCGTCCGGTTTTGCCATGGCAATATTATTTCGTATTGTATCATTTCGAAGCCATGTCTCCTGCAGCACCATGCCGTAAGAATTACGAAGACTCTTCCGGGTGACTTTCCGGATATCCGTTCCGTCTATTTTTATCACGCCACGGTCCACATCATAAAACCTCATCAGTAAATTAATCAACGTAGTTTTTCCACAGCCCGTTGGACCTACAATTGCAATCCGCTGACCCGGTTCTACGTTTAAATTCAGATTCTGAATCAGCTTTTGCTCTTTTGTATAAGAAAACGATACGTCTTCTAAGGAGACATATCCCTCTGCCTGTTTCAATTCCATTTCTTCGCCTGAAGTCTCTTCCGGTTTCTCAGCAATCAGAGAAAATATCCTTCCGGCGCACGCAATGGCGTTCTGCAGTTCTGTGACGACGCCGGAGATTTCATTAAACGGTTTCATATACTGATTTGCATAACTCAAAATACACGCGAGGCTTCCCGGAGTAATTCCACCGGATAGAATTGCAATCAGGCCGCCGCTGATTGCTACGCCTGCATAAACCAGATTGTTGATAAAGCGTGTAGAAGGATTGGTCAGAGAGGCATAAAACGTTCCTTTCTGATAATAAACTTCTAATTCCTGATTAATTTGATCAAATTGCCGTAAAACGTCTTCTTCCTTATGAAATGCTTTCACGACTTTCTGTCCTCCAATCATCTCGTCAATCAATGCAGTCTGTACCCCTCTTGTTTCAGACTGTCTGCGAAACATGGAATAAGTGTGCTTTGCAATAAAATTTGCAACCACAATCGTCAGCGGCGTCAGGAAAATGACAACCAGGGAAATTTTCCAGTTGATACGAATCATAAAGGCAAGCGTTAAAATAATGGTGATTACTCCGGTAAACGCCTGAGAAAACCCCATCAGCAGGCCGTCTGCCATCTGGTCGGCATCTGCAATAATTCTGCTGACCATATCGCCATTTTGATGCGTATCCAGATAACTAAGCGGTATACACTGAATCTTATCGAACGCTTCCTGTCTTATATCTTTAATGACCTGATAGGTAATCTTATTATTGCAAAGTCCCATAATCCATTGCGCCAGCGCCGCAAATATTGTAGCAACTGCAATTTGCAGGGCAATGTCCAGAATACTTTGAAAATCAACCATTCCTTCCCCGATGATCTTATCGGTGCCGTAGCCAATCAACTTTGGTACATAGAGAGAAAGAACCACATAAGCGATGGCAAAAAGCATAGACAATATCAGCAGCAGCCAATATTTTTTTATTTTATTAAAAACACAAAGTAACGCCTCTTTCTGTGTCATCTGTTTTTCCATCTATCTACCCTCCCCTGATGTCTTAAACTGAGATTCATAGATTTCCTGATAGACTTCGCAGGTCTCAAGCAGCTGCTGATGTGTACCAATACCGGCAATGTTTCCATCATCAAATACAACAATCTGGTCTGCATGCATGATTGATGCGGCGCGCTGGGCTACAATAAAAGTCGTCGTATCCTTGAGTGTCTTTAATGCCATCCGCAGTTTTGCATCTGTGGCATAATCCAACGCGGAGGAACTGTCATCTAAAATCAGGATTTCCGGTTTCTGCACCAGGGCTCTCGCAATAGTAAGCCGCTGCCGCTGTCCTCCGGAAAAGTTTTGCCCGTTTTGTTCAACAACCGTATCTAAACCTTGTTCTTTATCCATGACAAAATCATAAGACTGGGAAAGTTTCAATGCTTCCACCAGTTCCCGTTCCCTGGCATTTTTGTTTCCCCATAACAGATTACTTCGGATGGTTCCCGCAAACAACTGCGCTTTTTGCGGAACGATTCCCACAATCCTTCTCAAACTCTCAAACGTATATTCCCTGACATTGACCCCATTGATTTTTACAACGCCTCTTGCTGCATCATAAAAACGGGGGATCAAATGTACCAAAGTCGTTTTTCCGGAACCGGTACCTCCAATGATTCCAATCGTCTGACCGCGCAGGACCTTTAAATTAACATCTGTAATCGCATCTTCACCGGACTCATTATAAACCACGGATACCTGTTCAAACTCTACTGCAGGAGGATTCTCGGCGTGCTGTTGAATACCTTGTTTCCTGCCGTCATAAGTTCCCTCCTGCATATCCGGCTCCAAGCGAAATACTTCCTCTATACGGGAAGCGCAGGCAAAAGCACGAATCAAATTGATAATGAGTCCTGCAAGCTTAATCAATTCAATCAAAATCTGGGACATATAGTTGACCAGCGCCACTACCTGTCCCTGCGTCAATTTTCCAATATATACCTGTTTTCCGCCAACCCACAATATTCCAATGATTGCAATGTTTACAATCACATAGGTTGCCGGATTCATAATCGTAGAAATTCTTCCTGCAAGCATCTGCATTTTATAAAGAAACTGATTTTCCTCCGCATACCGCTTTCTCTCGCTCTCCTGCTTATTAAAGGCGCGGATGACTCGAACGCCGGATAGATTTTCTCTGGTACTTACCATGATTTTGTCTAATCCGCTCTGTACCTTTTTATACATGGGAATCGTAATGAGCATCACGCCATAAACGATCACAGACAGTACCGGAATTGCAATGACAAACACCCACGCCGTCTTAGGGTCAACGGTAAACGCCATAATCATGGCTCCAAACACAATAAACGGCGAACGGAGAAGCAGCCGGATTGCCATATTCACCTGTGCCTGCACCTGATTGACGTCCGTCGTCATTCTTGTAATGAACGTCGCCGTCCCGTTCCGGTCAAACTGAGAATAAGATAACGACTGGATATGCGCAAATAAATCATGTCGAAGTTCCGTTCCAAAACCGGCCGCGGCCTTTGCAGCAAAAAACTGGGCAGTGAGCGCCAGAAGAAGGCCGACCACTGCAAGCAGAATCAGAACCCCTCCCATTTTTAACGTATATGCAACATCGCTTTTTCCAATTCCGTTGTCTATGATTGCCGCAACAACAAGCGGAACCAGCAGATCAAAAATTGCCTCGAGCATTTTAAACAGCGGCGCTAAAGCGGTTTCCTTTTTATAATGTTTTAAATATTTCAGTAAACTTTTCACAATCAGTCACTCCGATTTTATTTTTATATTTCCTAAAGGTTCTCTTATCTCTTCTTTTATATCACAAGCGGCAAAATTTGGGTAGTTTTTTATTGAGATTCCTGAAACGGCAAAAAAAGATTTTATCTTTCACTTTTTCCCATGTTTTTCCTTGACGGAAAAAAGCCATAATGCTAGTATTATTGTTAGTTACGAAAAAATAATGTGAGGTGTACAATCATGAATAAAACATTTGAAGATTTACTTGCTGCCGTGGCAGAATGTCCGATGAAAAAGGTTGCTGTGGCATGTGCCCAGGATGACGCTGTGTTGGAAGCGGTCAAAGCTGCAAAGGAAAGAGGCATTGCAGACGCCATTTTAGTTGGTGATGAGGCCAAAATCCGCACCATTGCCAGAGTCATTAAAATGAACATCAACGAGTTTCAGATTATCAATGTGGAAGATACCATAGAAGCTGCCAGAACCGCTGTAAAACTGGTTCATGACGGGGAAGCGGATATGTATATGAAAGGACTCATTGATACAAAATCTTTTTTAAAGAGCGTGCTCGACAAAGAGGTAGGTCTTCGTACCGACAAGACATTATCTCATGTATGTGTATTTGAGGTAAAAGGAATCGATCATCTTCTTTTCTTATCTGACGTGGCTTTTGTCCCATATCCGGATTTGGAAACCAAGGCAAATATTATCCGCAATACGGTTGAGATTGCCCACGCCTGCGGCATTGAAAATCCAAAGGTAGCGCCGCTTGCCGCCGTAGAGGTTGTTAATCCGAAAATGCCTTGTACGGTCGATGCAGACGAATTGACAAAAATGAATGAAAACGGAGAAATTTCAGGCTGTGTTGTAGACGGCCCGCTTTCCCTGGATCTCGCCATTGAACCAAAGGCGGCATTCCACAAAGGAACAACCGACAGAAAAATTGTCGGCGATGCAGACGTTTTGTTATTCCCGGATATCCAGGCGGGAAACATTACATACAAGTGTCTGGTTCATACTGCCGACTGTAAGAACGGCAATATTTTAACCGGAACAAAAGCGCCGGTAATTTTGACTTCCCGTTCAGATGAATTTGAAGTCAAAGTCAATTCTATTGCGCTGGCTGCAATTGTAGCAGAAAAATTAAAATAAAATGAATGTTTTTTATGGCGGCGTGCTAAAGGCATTGCCGCTGTATTTACAAGAATAGAAATGGAAATGGAGGAATACTGATGTCATACAAAATATTAATTATCAATCCGGGTTCTACTTCTACGAAAATCGGCGTATTTTCAGACGAGACCCAGCTGATGGAGGAAACCTTAAGACATTCTACGGAGGAAATTGCCCAGTACAATACGATTTATGATCAAAAAGATTTCAGAAAGAAAGTGATTCTTGATGTCTTAAAAGAAAAAAATGTAACACTGAGCGATATTGATGTCGTTGTCGGCAGAGGCGGACTCTTGAAACCGATTCCGGGCGGCACTTACGCTACGACACCGGAACTGCTAGAGGACTTAAAAATCGGTAAGCAGGGACAGCATGCTTCCAATCTGGGTGGTATTCTCGCAGCGGAGATTGCGGCAGAAATCAACGTTCCATCTTACATTGTCGATCCGGTTGTCGTAGATGAACTACAGCCGGTTGCCAGACTCTCCGGTCATCCGAAGATGGATCGAATTTCTATCTTTCATGCATTAAATCAGAAAGCTGTGGCAAAACGATATGCCAAAGAAAACGGCAAATCTTATGAGGACTTAAATTTGATTGTCGTTCACATGGGCGGCGGCGTTTCAGTCGGAGCGCACAAAAACGGCGCTGTCATTGATGTGGCAAATGCCTTAGACGGCGATGGTCCTTTCTCACCGGAACGTTCCGGCGGACTTCCTTCCGGCGCATTGATGAAACTTTGCTTCAGTGGCGAATATACACAGGCACAAGTAAGCAAAATGATCAACGGAAACGGTGGATTTAACGCTTATGTCGGAACCAATGATATGCGGGATTTGGTGAAGATGGCTGAGACAGATGAAAAAGCGAAACTGGTTATGGACGCTTTTCACTATCAGCTTGCAAAGGAAATCGGCTCTATGGCTGTCGTTCTTGGCGGCAAGGTTGATCAGATTATTTTAACCGGTGGAATTGCATATAATCAGATTACGCAGGATTACTTTAAGAAAGCAGTCGGCTTTCTTGCTCCGATTACAATTTATCCGGGTGAAGATGAACTGCTTGCTTTGGCGCAGGGTGCGCTTCGTGTCATGAATGGCGAAGAAGAAGCTAAGATTTACTAATTAGTACAAAGTATAAAAAACCCCTGTAAGAACACAAAGGAACGTGTTCTTACAGGGGTTCTTTTTATAAAGAATTCACTTAATGTCCCATTCTTTTATTAAATTCAGATACAGATAATCCCGCACGTTTTGCAGCCTCCGGAACGTCCAACAGATGATCTCTTACCAGAGACGCCAGAATGTTTATCGTATTTTCTGCAATAGCATTTTCCTTTTCTGCGACGGTTTTCTCCAGAATCTTTTCGTACTTTGCGACCATTTCCGCCGTTACTTCTGCTCTTGCTTTTTCTCTTGCCTCAGCAGCCGCAGCCTCAGCTATGCCATAACTTAAATTACACATATCGCTTACCTCGCTTTCCATTTCAGCCGACATTGGAAGCCCGTACCGTTCTTCCATCATCTCTTTCTCAATGCAGTCTGCCGCCTCTTTCATGGAATATCCCTGAAATTCCTTTACAGTGCCGGTCAGAATACAAGCCAGCACATTTCTGTCTTTCAGCAGGCGCTTTACATGCCCGTCATACTGCGCGTATATACCTGCCGATTCAATTCCGTCTGATAAATAAGTCCTCATTTTTACTCCTTTCTTTCCTTATTTCATCTATATCAACAGGGAAAGAAAGTCGTTCTATCCCCGATTGCTTTTGGGGGATAAGACGATATTCAATTCAGACATTTCCAATTTGCTTTGTAACCCGCTTCCAGTCTACATGGATTACCTAAGAACCATATCTGTCTTTATTGTAATCAATTTCCTCTGGTATTGCAACCGGCTTTTAAAAGGTAATAAAGAAGCAAAGAAAAAGCGCAAACAGTACTCTTTTCCATACCGTTTACGCTTTATAAAATAATCAAATTTTCTTTTTGATACTGATTATAGTTCCGTATCCATGTATATCTTCTGCTGGCTTATAGAAAGATATACTTTAGTATAAACAGCACTGCCAGAACATACATCAATGGTTTCACGCTCTTTCCTTTGCCACAAATCAGATGAAGCACAACATAAGAGATGATTCCCGCGGCGATTCCCTCAGACATACTGTAAAATAATGGCATTGTAATAATTGCAAGATATGCCGGAATGGCGCTTAATAAATTGTCATCTTTAAAACTAATATCCGTTACTTCACTAAACATTAAGAATCCAACAAAAATCAGCGCAGGAGCTGTTGCAAGCGATGGAATCATAATGAACAACGGCGCAAAAATAACTGCAATTAGAAACAAGAAACCTGTTACAATTGAAGTCAGACCGGTTCGCCCGCCTTCTGCAACACCTACAGAAGATTCTACAAATGTCGTCGTTGTAGAAGTACCAAGAACTGCGCCTGCAGTCGTTGCAATCGCATCTGATAATAATGCCGGTTTGATTTTTGGCAGTCTGCCTTCCTCATCTAACATTCCTGCTTTTGTGCTCACACCAATCAGCGTTCCCAGAGTATCGAAAATGTCTACAAATAAGAATGCAAAGACTACAACAATCATATCAAAAATCTTAATTGAACTGAAATCAATATTAAAGCACTGTCCAAAAGTCTTTCCTAACGCAGAGAAATCAAAAGAAACAATCTGTGTAGGAATCATAGAATACATTCCCATCTCCGGATTTGGGACATAAAGTCCTACCAGCTCAGCAAGAATAGCCAGAATCCATACAGAGAAAATACCAATCAAAATGGAACCCTTTACTTTTTTAATGTAAAGTATCGAAATAATCACCAAGCCGATGACTGCCAATAATGCAGTAATTCCAGTGGAATTAAAATTCTCAGTAAAATTGGTAATTGTTACCAATGTAGAATCATCATTGACAACCAGTCCTGCATTCTGCAGACCGATAAATGCAATAAACAGACCGATACCCACAGATACCGCTCTTTTCAGATTTAGAGGAATTGCATTAAAGATTGCTTCACGTACATTTGTCAGGGAAAGTACAATAAAGATAATACCCTCTATAAATACAGCGAATAATGCAATCTGCCATGAATAACCCATGGCTCCGACTACGGTATAGGAAAAATAGGCGTTCAGCCCCAATCCTGCAGATAAGGCAAACGGCAGATTTGCCAGAAGTCCCATGCACCATGTACCGATAAATGATGCAAGACATGTGGCCAGCAGAACCGCTGATTTATCCATACCGGCGGCGCTTAAAATATCCGGATTTACCGCCAGGATATAAGCCATCGTCATGAAAGTCGTGATACCACCCCTCACTTCTGTACGTACATTGGTGTTGTTCTCTTTCAGTTTGAATAACTTTTCTAACATTTTCACTCTCCTTTTTATGATAATCGAACTACTTGTTATCAAAAAAGTATAGCATATTTTGTCGTTTCCGTCTATGACAATCACAAGATATTGTATTTAGCATCTTGAGCTTCGCTCAATCTGCAACACTTCCTCATCCTAAAAAGTACTTTCTCCGTTAGCATCTTGAGCTT
>CANQMA010000034.1 GCA_947624875.1 uncultured Lachnospiraceae bacterium | reverse complement strand
TCCAACTGTGAACGAATGCTATTATATAACAGTTTTTTTACTTTTTCAAGCAATATTTTACAATTCCTTCATTTTGTCTCCTATCTCTCTACCCGCGCCCAATTTTGCGACAAATCGCTCCATATATATGTTATTTTACCCCAATAATTTTCCCCTATTCCCACGCTGACTTTATCTTATGTTATGGATATCCTTCCACATAAATCTAATGAATGATTTGTGAAATTTTTTTCATATCTTGTGATTTCGAAAAATTTTAGTATTTTTCTATTTTCTCTTGTTATAATTTTTATTTCTATTTATACTATTGATAGAATTATTGGAGGCGCCTTTGATATGAATGATAAAAATAAATTTAGAGCAAGCAGTAAATATTTTACGATTTCGATTTATTCTATTGTTACGACAATCATTATTGCAACAATCGTCAAACTGATTTTTTTCTGGAAAGATTCGTCTGTCGTGATTGCTGATTTTCTGTCTACACTATCCCCGTTTATCATTGGAATTATCATTGCTTTTCTGATTAATCCTTTGATTAACTGGCTTCGACTTACTGTCTTTATGAAATGGTTTCGTGTAAAAAGGAAAGTGCTCGTAAACGCATTGTCGATTCTGATTGCCTATGCGATTGTTATTTTTGTGATTATTTTGGGGCTCATCTATATTATTCCTGAGCTCATTGCCAGTCTGACTCTTTTTGTCAACAAAATTCCGGACTGGGCAGATTCCATCATTAACCTGATTAATAATTTTGCGGCAAAACACCCGAACATGAATTTCAAGTATGTGATTTCCTCCATTGGAAATGCCGATGATTATGTGAATAATTATATGAATAAACTGATCCCGGCGCTTACCAATACCTTAGTAGTAACCGGCGTCAGCCTTGTCCACTATATTTTCAACTTTATTATTGCGATGATTGTCTCCTGTTATCTGCTGATTGACAAAAAGAAACAGTCCCGCAGTATCAAGCGTGTAATTTATGCCTTTATGCCGGAAGCCAAAGCAACGCGGCTGTGTCAGATTATCCGTCATGCCATTACGATTTTTAGCAACTTTTTCGACGGAAAGATGATTGATTCTCTGATTATCGGACTGCTGACTTTCCTGTGTATGCTGACCATCGGGCTGTTTCATGTACCCGGCTTTACCAACTGCGCGATTTTAGTCAGTATTATCGTTTGCGTGACAAATATGATTCCATATTTTGGTCCTTTTCTCGGCGGCATTCCAAGCGCGCTGCTGCTTTGCATTTATTCTCCAAAGAGCGGATTAATTTTTGCAATTCTGATTGTTATTATCCAGCAGCTTGACGGAAACGTGATTGGTCCAAAGATTTTAGGAGATTCCACAGGGCTTCGCCCATTGTGGGTTATTTTTGCGATTACGATTGGCGGATGGCTTGCCGGAATTGCCGGAATGTTTTTAGGCGTTCCATGTCTCGCTGTCATTTCCGGATTGATGGAAGAAATCGTTGACGGTCGACTGGCAAGAAAAAATATCCATATGCCGATTATAGACAGAGATTCCGACGGAGAAAATCAAAGCGGCGCCAAGACAAAACCTGCGCCGCCACAAAATAAAAAATAATTCTATTAACGTTCTGCAATCAGTTTATGAATCGGATTTCCCATCGCAGAAAACTTCATTTCATATTCTGTCATGACATTGCCTTTTACCATGGCTTTGTCATGATGCAGATCCCATGTATACTCTTTTAACCTCCATCCTGCCTCAGGAATCTGTTCCAGAGAAAACTGAAATAACTGGTCGTTATCCGTTTTAAATTCCACGATGCCGTCCCTTTTCAAAATCACATCATATCGCTCAAAAAACTGTCTTGAAGTCAGACGCCGTTTTGCATGGCGGTCTTTCGGCCACGGGTCAGAAAAATTCAGATAAATCCTGTCAATCTCTTGCGGCGCAAACACATCGCAAAGATATTCTGCCTCCATCCGGATAAACTTGAGATTTGAAAGTTCCTCGTCCGCACATTTTTCGATAGCGCGTACCAGCACGCTCGAATATTTTTCGATTCCTATATAATTCACAGTTGGGTTTTCATGCGCAAGCTGGATAATAAAGTTTCCTTTTCCCATTCCAATCTCTATTCGAACCGGGTGGTCGTTCCCAAATACCTCGCTCCATTTTCCTTTCAACGCTTCAGGTTCATTCACTGTCATGCTGCTCTTCGCAATGTCTTCTCTCGCCCCCGGTACATTTCTCAATCTCATACGCCGACTCCTTTCTGTCCCATAGTTTACGATATTTTTTTGTTCTCTTCAATCCCTTTTTTGTCGGACTTTCTCAAAGAACATTGCCATTCGTATCGGATTTTTGTACCTCTTTTATTGATTTTTGGATTCCATTTATGTACAATGAGGGTTAGTACTGATTACGATTCAAAAACCCTTTAAGCTTTACAAATAGAGGTTTCATTATGAAAAGATTATTATCCATATTGTTTATTATTATTTTATGTATTACCGGCACGGTTTCTGTTTCCGCCGATCCAAGCGTCAGCGGAAAGTCTTCCAACGTTCAGTGGCCGTCCGGTCCAAAGGTTTTTGCCAAAACTGCAGTTTTAATCGATGCTTCCACGGGCACAGTCCTCTATGACAAAAAGAAGGACAAAAAGATGTATCCGGCAAGTATTACAAAGATTATGACTGCCCTGCTTACGATTGAAAATTGCGACTTGAATGATACTGTTACTTTTTCCGCCGACGCCATAAATGCATTAAATTACTTGGAGGATGCAAATATTGGCTGTCAGGTTGGAGAACAGATGTCTGTCAAGGACTGTCTCTATGCGCTGATGCTTTCGTCCGCAAATGAAGTTGCCACGGCGCTCGGCGAACATGTTGCAGGAAATCTCGATGCGTTTGTAACCATGATGAATGATCGTGCCAAGCAGGCAGGCGCTAAAAATACGCATTTTGCAAACGCCAATGGTCTCCATGATGAAAACCACTATGTCACAGCTTACGATATGGCGATGATTATGCGCGCGGCATCCCAATATGATTTATTTAATCAGATTATTAATACCGTCAACTATACGATTCCAACAAACAATAAAAGAAAAGAAGTATGTAACGCGCAGCAGCGGCATAAAATGGTTTCTCCATACAATTCCGTTTATTATGAGGGCATTATCGGAGGGAAAACCGGTTATACGGATCAGGCAGGTACCACACTTGTAACGATGGCAGAGCGGAAAGGCATTCGTTTGATCTGCGTTGTGCTGCATTCAAATGGACAATATGTCTATTCCGATACTTCCTCTCTGCTGGATTTCGGGTTTGCCCATTTTGAAAAGTTAAATGTTGCTGAAAATGCCGATGATTTTCGCTCGCAGACAGAACTTCTTCCTTCCCCTTTCAGTAACACAATCACCTCGATTTCCATTGATAAAAATTCGAATGTAATGGTTCCAAAAGGCACTAAATTTTCACAGCTTTCCTCTGCTGTTACCTATCGGCAGGCAGACGATTCTTTTGCTACGATTACCTATTCCCTTGGGAATCATACTGTGGGTTCTGCAAAAATCACGTATCAATCCACTACGGTTTCCGATGAAGTTGAACAGACGACAGCTGTTAAGACGACAACAGCAAAAAAAGAAACCGGAAAGTCATTTCATATTTCATTATCCATGATTGTGGCTGTATGCATTGTCGTCATTGTAATCATTATTTTCATTCTTATAATCCGACAGAAAAAGAAATTGAACCGGATACGCGCGCAAAAAAGACACCGTAACCGTTAGGAGGATTGATTATGAACTGGGTAGCGCCGATTAAAGACCGTGAGACTTTAAGACTGTTTAGCGAACAATTAAAAAAGATAGATTATAAATACTATATTCTGTTTGAACTGGGGGTTGGCACTGGTCTGCAGCTTCAGGATATTTTAAAATTTAAGGTAAAAGATATTTCCGGAAAATCAGAAATTACTGTTAAAATCGGAACCAAAAATATTGAAAATACATTTTATCTCTCTAAGGAATTACAAAAAATCATTCAGGATTATACAGCGAATAAAGATCCGGAATCTTATTTGATTTTGGGACATTCTACTACCAATAAACCGGTTTCCCGCGAACAGGCATACCGCGTTCTGCGTTCTGCCGGACATCATATCGGATTGAGTTCGATTGGCGCGCAGACAATGCGCAAAACGTTTGCATGGAATTATTACCATGAAACCGGCGACATTTATTATCTTCAGAAGCTTTTTAATCATGCTTCCCCTTCCATTACATACCGCTTTATTGGAGAAAAACCGAACATTGAAGTTCACCTCAAAAAAATGACTCCATTAGAAAACGAAAGGAGCCGTTATCTTTTATATCTGAATGGAAATGGGAAAAAACGGCTGGACAGAATCATCCGCACGCTCTCTTCCATCCGGGACAATTTTGACCATCCGGAAAACAGCGACGCCTTTTATGGCAAAGTGGACTGCCTGTTGGAAGAACTGGATTCCCTGATTGATGATTATAACAATACAAAATAAATTTTATTTCAAATAAAAACGGAGCTGCATACTCTTCTGATTGCAGTTCCGTTTTTATTCATCGTCGTCTTCTTCATTCTCTACCCATATTTCATCTACGACGATTTCCTTATCCAGAGACCTCTGTCTTCGTTCCCGTCTCTTTTCCCTAATCATTTCCTGTTTTTCATAAATACTGTCTGCCCCTTCTTTGTCCGTTGATTTCATGATTTTAATTCCGAAAAAACTGTCTTCCTCCGCTTTCCGGATACGGATTTTCCCCCGCACATATCCATGCTTCGGACATTTTCCCAAACAATAATACGTCTTCCCGCTATCGGAAAACCAGTCAATCAAAATCTCTAAAGGTCTATCACACTGATTACATGTCATGCTGTGCATATCCGGATCAGCAAACATCTCCTCGCGCGATAGAAATTCCCGCGACACCCGTTTGGTATATTCATCAAACCGGACGAATATTTCTTCTTCCTTGACTCGCGGATAATAGTAAGTGTCGATGGATAACCTGCCTTTGTATCGTTCGAAGTCCATCTCCTGCATCACGCGGGCGGTATAATAAGCGTCTCCCAACGCCCTGTGAAACGGCCGGTCTTTTTGAATCTGCAAAAATTCCACCGCACTGGTCAGCGTCCTTTTTTCATGTCCGTCGTCATAGCGCAGACTGAACATTTTCTGCAAGTCAACGTAAAATAACGGAAACTCCAAAATTCTCTCCATGTGGTAATGTTTCATATTATTTTGCAGTTCCGTCAAGTCCATCGAGCCCCATGTACAAAACATAAAATCATCGCCGCACCATTCAAGAAACTCTCGAATCGCCCTTCTAAAATCCTCCCCATGACCTAATTCCGCATTGGTAAAATGAGTGATTTCCTGAATTTTATAATGCAGCTTCCGATAAATATGAGGCCGTATCACCTGTTGATAGGAATCAAGCATCTGAAAATCATCGCTCACTCTGATTGCGCCAATTTCAATAATCTCAAAGGGGAGTCCCGGATAATAATGACCTTTACCATAAGGATTTTGATTCCACTCCAAATCCATTACAATATAATCCATTACATTCTCCCAATATTTATTTTTTCACAACAGTCCGCTTTCGGTCCCTGTTTCCCCACCAGACGCCATGTCTCATGGGTCTATAACGCATCTAACTGGATTCGAACCAGCGGCCTACCGCTTAGGAGGCGGTCGCTCTATCCTGCTGAGCTATAGATGCATATTTAAATATTACGGCAAAGAATTTCCCTGCCGTAATATCGTACCATATTTATTGTAGGATAACAAACTATTTTACTTGTATTTTTTCATTTACTATTTTACTTGTATTTTTTCATTTACTATTTTATTTGTATTTTTTCCTGTGCTATTTTACTTCTATTTTTTCCATGCCGCCCATATATGGTCTTAACACGTCCGGAATATTTACGGAACCGTCGGCATTCAGGTTGTTCTCCAAAAATGCAATGAGCATCCGCGGCGGAGCAACTACTGTATTGTTGAGCGTGTGCGCAAAATAATTTCCTTCCGGGCCGCGCACTCTGATGCCAAGACGTCTCGCCTGCGCATCTCCCAGATTTGAACAGCTGCCGACTTCAAAATATTTCTGCTGTCTCGGAGACCACGCCTCGACGTCGACAGATTTCACTTTCAAATCTGCCAAATCGCCGGAACAGCATTCCAGTGTACGCACCGGAATATCCAGACTTCTAAATAAATCCACCGTATTCTTCCAGAGTTTATCATACCATTTCATACTGTCTTCCGGTTTGCAGATGACAATCATTTCCTGCTTTTCAAACTGATGAATCCGGTATACGCCCCTTTCCTCGATTCCGTGCGCGCCTTTTTCTTTTCTGAAGCACGGAGAATAACTCGTCAGCGTCAGCGGAAGGTCTTCTTCCTTCGTATGTGTTCCGATAAATTTTCCAATCATGGAATGTTCACTCGTTCCAATCAGATAAAGGTCTTCTCCCTCTATTTTGTACATCATGGAATCCATTTCATCAAAACTCATGACGCCGGTTACTACATTGCTTCGAATCATAAACGGTGGAACGCAGTAGGTAAATCCGCGGTCGATCATAAAGTCTCTCGCATAGGAAATGACTGCAGAGTGGAGTCTTGCAATGTCGCCCATCAGATAATAAAATCCATTTCCGGCCACATTTCTTGCCGCTTCGAGATCAATGCCATGAAATTTTTCCATGATGTCTGTGTGATAAGGAATTTCAAAGTCCGGCACAACCGGCTCTCCAAACCGCTCCAGCTCCACATTTTCACTGTCATCTTTTCCGATTGGAACCGATGCATCGATAATGTTTGGAATGACCATCATTCGTTTTTGGATCTCTTCGCCAACTGTTTTTTCTTCTTCCGTCAGCTGATTAATTTTCGCATTTCCTGCGGCAACCTTTGCCTTAATTTCCTCTGCCTCATCTTTTTTGCCTTCCTGAATCAGCCCTCCAATGCGTTTGGAGAGACTGTTCTTTTCAGCGCGGAGCGTTTCCACTTCTTTCTTGATTTCACGGTTGCGCGAATCCAGTTCAATGACCTCGTCTACCAGTGGAAGTTTATGCTCCTGAAATTTATTTTTCAGATTTTGTCTGACAATCTCCGGATTATTTCTTAAAAATTTTATATCTAACATTTTTGTTCTCCCTCTGCTGCATTATTTTTATACACGGTATTTCGATTATAACCCGAACCCCTTATTTTTTCAAGGTATAGCAATCATTATCCTGATATGTTATACTGAAACTGATAAGAAATTAAGGAGATGATGGAATGAACCTCGAGATAAGAAATCAGCGAAGAAACAATACCTTTTATAATGATGAGCAATGCTCTTACAAAGTATTCAAAAAAGGTTACGCAAAAAAGGATGTTTTTATGGAGGCTTATATTACTGCCTGCATTGAAAGTATCGGCATTGGAGTTCTTTCCATTCAGGAAATTACAAAGATAGAAGACCAGTGGGCTTTTAAAACCGAACGCTTTGAAGGGCAGACGCTGTATGAACTGATTCGGGAATACCCTGAAAAAACCGAAGAATATCTTTGCCAGTTAGTAGAAATCCAAACGAGTATCCATAAATATAAATGTCCGGAAATCCCTGTACAGCGACAGAAATTTACAGACTATATCAATCAGTCCAACCTGGACAGTTCCTTAAAAATTGACTTACTCGAAATGCTCAACAGTTCACCAAAACACAAAAAGGTCTGTCACGGAAACTTTACTCCGCACAATGTTTTATTCAGTCCACAGGGAATCAAACTTTTAGACTGGAATCATGCCACACAAGGCAATGCAAGTGCTGATGTGGCAAGGACTTATCTCTGGCTGAAACTGTACTTACCGGATTTTGCAGATTTTTATGTAAACCAATTCTGTGAGAAGACCAATACCAGTTCCCAGTATGTGAAAAACTGGGTTCCGATTGTCGCCGCTTCCAGAATTATCAAAAACAATCCGGAAGAACTTCGGCTGCTGCGAGATGAGATTTCTGTAATGGAATATTAAAATATATTTCTTCACAAGAGGGTGTCCCAAGAAGTCATATTCTTGGAGCACCCTCTTTATGATATCGTATTTACGAGCGTCTCTGATATGTAAAAATCTTCCATTACATATGTTTTCGTCAATACAAGCCTATTTGACATGTAAAATCTCTCTTAAATCCCGGAATTTTCATTCTTTTTACATGTATTTTCCGCAAAACTGGCTTATTTAACATGTAATTCTTCTCCTAAATCCCGGAATTTTCAATCTTTTTACATGTATTTTCCGCAAAACCAGCTTATTTGACATGTAATTCTTCTCCTAAATCTCAGAAATTTCAATCTTTTTACATGTATTTTCCGCAAAACCGACTGGTTTGACATGTAATTCTTTCCCTAAATCTCAGAAATTTCAATCTTTTTACATGTATCTTCCGCAAAACCGGCTGGTTTGACATGTAATTTCTCTCCTAATTCCCGAAAAATTCAATCTTTTTACATGCAATTTCCTCAAAACGGTCGATTTTGCATGTAATTTCCCTCCTAAATCCCGAAAATTTCAATCCTTTTACATGCAATTTCCTCAAAACAAGCTTATTTGACATGTAAAAACTCCCCAAACTCTTGGGGAGTTCAATTGAATTACATCTATCTGCCAAAACAAGCGTCTTTTCTTCTTTATTTCTTTGCTCCACGCAATCTCGCCATCGCCCTCGCCATAGAAGCTGTCGATACATGATACTCCATGATGCTCTGCTTTTGCTGAAGCTGCTCTCTGGCGCGCTCCAGCGCGGCCTGCGCGCGGAACGTATCAATATTTTCCGGTTTTTCTGCGGAGTAAACCAAAAAATTGACTTCGTTTCTATCGACCCGCAAAATTCCATCAGATACAATGGCTCTCATCGTCTGCCCGCCCGGAATCCGAAATCGAATTTCTCCGATTTCCGTCACCGTCGTAAAGCCTTCGTGATTTGCCATGATAGACATTTCTCCGTCTACGCCGGGAAATGTCAAAATTTCACATGGCCCGTCATAAAAGACCTTGTCACAGGCAATTATTTTTAATGAAAATGTATTCATCGACCTGCACCTTCCTCTTTATTACAGCCGCGACTGCCTTAAAAATTTCTGCCGCCACCTTAAAAATTTCTGCAACCACATCTGTCTTAGAAATTTCTGCAACCGTAGCCACAGCCACATTAAAAACTCTCCGCCGCGACCGCCGTCAAAAACGCTGCTTCTACTTTAATGTCTTTGCTTTCTTTTTTACATCGTCAATGGTTCCCACATTGAAAAACGCCGCTTCCGGATATTGGTCCATCTCGCCGTTTAAGATTGCCTTAAATCCCCGAATGGTCTCTTTTACCGGGACAAACACGCCCTTTACGCCGGTAAAGTTTTCCGCTACGCTGAACGGCTGGGATAAAAATCTCTGAATTTTTCTTGCACGGTAAACCGTCTGCTTATCCTCGTCGGAAAGTTCCTCCATACCAAGAATCGCGATAATATCCTGAAGTTCGCTGTACTTTTGCAGTGTTTCCTGCACCGCACGCGCCACCTGATAATGTTCTTCCCCGACGACGTCGGCTTCCAGAATTCTTGACGTGGATTCGAGCGGATCCACTGCCGGATAAATACCCTGCTCCACGATTTTCCTTGAAAGCACCGTGGTCGCGTCAAGATGGGAGAATGTCGTTGCAGGCGCGGGATCGGTCAGGTCGTCCGCCGGTACATAAACCGCCTGAACTGAAGTAACGGAACCGTTCTTTGTAGAGGCAATCCTCTCCTGTAATTCGCCCAAATCATTTGCCAGCGTTGGCTGATAGCCAACGGCTGACGGCATTCTTCCAAGCAGCGCGGACACTTCGGAACCCGCCTGTACAAAACGGAAGATATTATCGATAAATAACAGTACGTCCTGCTTTTGCACATCACGAAAATATTCCGCCATCGTCAGTCCGGTCTCCGCCACACGCATACGCGATCCGGGCGGCTCGTTCATCTGCCCGAACACCAACGCGGTCTTGTCAAGCACGCCGGACTCCTTCATTTCGCACCAGAGGTCGTTTCCCTCTCTCGAACGCTCTCCGACGCCGGTAAAAATAGAATATCCGCCGCTCTCTGTGGCAATATTGTGAATTAACTCCTGAATCAATACGGTTTTCCCCACGCCGGCTCCGCCGAACAGTCCGACTTTACCGCCTTTTGCGTAAGGCGCGAGCAAATCAATCACTTTAATACCGGTCTCCAGCATTTCAACGACCGGGCTCTGGTCTTCAAAGGTCGGCGGTTCTCTGTGAATCGTCCATTTTTCAACATCATCAAGCGGTTCTCCGTCGTCGAGCGTTTCGCCCAGCACATTAAACAATCGTCCAAGCGTCTGTTCCCCGACAGGAACCTGAATACCCGTACCGCCTGCCGTTACCTCCATATCCCTGTGAAGTCCTTCGCTTGCGGCAAGCATAATACAACGGACAACATTTTGTCCGATATGCTGTGAAACCTCCATCACGCGCCGTCTGCCCTCCACTTCGACATAAAGCGCTTCTTTAATCGATGGAAGATTTCCGTCTGCAAATTCTACGTCCACGACAGGCCCCAAAACCTGTACTATTTTTCCCTTATTTTCCATAGCGTAAACCTCGCCTCACTTTATTTCTTCTTGCTGTTTTGAGCTTTTGCTCCGCTAATGACCTCTGTAATTTCCTGCGTGATAGCCGCCTGTCTGACGCGGTTAAATTCAATCGACAGTTCTGAAAGCATTTCCTCCGCATTGTCCGTAGCGGACTTCATTGCCATCATACGCGAATTTTCCTCGCTGGCGGAACCCTCGACCAAAACGCCGTAGATAAAACCGGTCACATAATTGATGGCCAATTTTTCCAAAACCTTTCTCGGCGACGGATAAATCGTGTACCAGTCATTGTTAATGCGATCCGCCTTTGCCTCGTCAATCAATTCCTGCACCACAAAATCATGCGTCATCAACGGCATCACGCGCTCCGTATGCACATCGGAACGGATACTGTTTTTCATCACCGTAAAAACCACATAGACCTCATCGATTTCCTCGCGGTCATACATATCAAAAATATGTTCCGTAATCACCCGCGCACGATGCATGGACGGATTGTTCGCCGAATACATAAAATTCTGTTCAATCCGGTAGCCCTGATTGACAAAGAAATGCCTTCCGAGTTCCCCGACCACCAAAAGCCGGCAGGGCGTATCGGATTCGTCGACAATTTTCTGCGCCTCCTTGAGCACATTGTGGTTGTAAGCGCCCGCCATTCCCTTGTCACCGGTAATGACAACGACCGCTTTGCGTTTTTCCTGCCCCTGTCTGTCCTTCGGGCGGTTATCAAAATACAGATGCTCCATATTCGGAAAGTGCACCAGAATATCTTTAATCTGTTCCTGAAGTCCGTAAAAATACGGTTCGGTATCTTCCAGCTTCTGCTTTGCCTTTCTAAGCTTCATGGAAGACATCATATACATTGCTTTGGTGATTTTCATGGTGTCCTGAATACTTTTTATTCTGTTTTGAATTTCCTTCGTATTCGCCATACGCAATCACTCCTGATTTTTAAACTCTTTGGCAGCTTCGATAATCGCTTCCTTCATTTCGTCGGTCAGATTTTTCGTGCTTTCCAGTTCATTGACAATATCCTGATGATTCAGTTTAAATTCACTCAGCAGATCAAACCGGAACTGTTTTACTTTTTCCAGTGGAACTTCACTGAAAATATGCGCGTTGGCGCAGACCAACGTAATGACCTGCTCTGCCATGTCAAGCGGTCTGCCAAGCGGCTGCTTTAACAGCTCCATCAGCATACGCCCATGCGCAAGCTGATTTTTGGTCGCTTCGTCCAAATCTGAGGAAAACTGGGTAAAGACTTCCATTTCCCTGTATTGCGCAAGGTCGATACGGATACTTCCCGCCGCCTTTTTCATTGCCTTTGTCTGCGCGGCGCCGCCCACACGCGATACGGAAAGTCCTACATTGACCGCAGGTCTCTGTCCGGAGAAAAACAAGTCGCTTTCCAGATAAATCTGTCCGTCCGTAATGGAAATGACATTCGTCGGAATGTAGGCGGACACGTCGCCTGCCTGCGTTTCGATAATCGGCAGCGCCGTAATGGAACCGCCGCCTGCTTCCGGCGTCAGACGGGAAGACCTCTCCAAAAGTCTGGAATGAAGATAAAACACGTCGCCCGGATACGCCTCACGCCCCGGAGAACGCTCTAAAAGCAGCGAGATTGCCCGATAAGCAACCGCGTGCTTGGATAAATCATCATAAATAATCAGCACATCTTTTCCCTGATACATAAAATACTCTGCTAAAGCAGTACCGGAATAAGGTGCGATATACTGTAAAGGCGCCGGATCGCTTGCCGTAGCGGAAACCACGATGGTATAATCCATTGCGCCGCCTTTCTTCAAACTGTTGACCAGTTTTGCAATCGTAGACGCTTTCTGTCCAATCGCAACATAAATACAGACAACGTCTTTGCCCTTCTGATTTAAAATCGTGTCTGTGGCAATGGACGTCTTTCCTGTCTGCCGGTCGCCGATAATCAGCTCTCTCTGTCCCCGTCCAATCGGAAACATGGAGTCAATCGCCAGAATACCCGTCTCTAACGGTTCTGAAACGGAAAGACGCTCGACAATACCCGGCGCGGGATTTTCAATCGGACGGTAATCGTCCTCCTCGATTGCGCCTTTTCCGTCAATCGGAGCGCCGAGCGCGTCGACAATTCTTCCCTTAAAAGCCTCGCCGACCGGAAGCCCCGCCATTTTGCCGGTTCTCACAACGCGGCTGCCTTCATGGATTTCCGTATCGCGTCCAAACAGAATAATACCGATTTCATTTTGCCGGATATCCTGAACCATTCCTTTCACGCCGCAGTCAAAGAGAATGATTTCACCATAACACGCATGGTCGATACCGCGCACCGTCACAATTCCGTCTCCGACAAATTTGACTGCGCCGATTTCCTTATTTTTTGCTTCCAGTTCAAAATCACTGACGCCCGCACGCAGAATGGAAATAATATTGTCCTTGCTGAAAGAATTGCCCACCGAAGACATCGTCTTTGAAACCTTCTTTTTCAACTGGTCAATTCTTCCCTGCTCACTCCAGTCGTACTCTTTCGTTCCGACCCGAAGAATAAAACCGCTCTTAATCGAAGCGTCTTCTTTGAGCTTCAACTCCAACTGCTCATTTTGAAATTCTTTTTTGAGAAAATTTTTAATTCCCTCAAGCTGCTCCTGCGTCGGTTCAGTCACATAAACAAGTTCTGCCCTGCCGACTTTGTTGTCCGTCGGATTTTGCAGATTTTCATATTCTTCAAAAATTGCATCAAACAACTGGAAGTCCTGATTATCGCATAAAATCTTTATAAAATTCCGGATTTCCTGTGGGAAAATACGGTCGATAATCAGATGCTTTTTTGCAATTTCCACCGTTGGATCTTCAAACTCCGTCCGCACCTGCGGAACGGCCTCTAAAATATCCTCTACCTGCTGCAGCAGTTCGCGGGAAATATCTGTTTTTCGCAAATCTGTCGCATATTTCACTGTTGTCTGAGTCACTGTTCCTCACCTGCTTTATTCAAAAATTCATCATAGAGGGCGGCGTTGCTCTCTACACCACTCTGTTCACCAACAACCTTCGTTGCCGCATTCACAATAATATCCGCAATTTCTCTCTCAGCGCCTTTCAAAATCTGCTCTCTTTGCGCTTCGGCTTCTACTTCCGCCTTGTCCTTAATATGCTTCGCTTCCGATTTTGCTTCGCTGATAATTTTGTGGTACTGTTCATCAGCACGGTCTCTGGCAGTCTTCATTGTCTGCTTCTTTTCTTCTTCTAAATGCTCCAAAGAATCCATGTACTGTGCTTTTAATCCTTCCGCTTCTTCCTGCTTCTTAGAAGCTTCATCAAACTGTTTGTCTGCCTCTGCCTGCCGCGCAGCGATAATTTTCTGCACCGGCTTAAAAAGAAAGATTCTCAGTGCAACGAGCAGAATCAGAAGGTTGATAACAGTAAATATAATACTTTCCGGTGATACGTTCAGCATTTCTATTTCCTACCTTCCCTATCATAACATAAACATAATCATTAACGCGATGACAAACCCGTAAATCGCTGTTGCCTCTGCAAGCGCGCAGCCTAAAATCAGCATATTACGGATTTTTCCGTCCGCTTCCGGCTGTCTGGCAACCGCCTCTGTTGCTTTTCCTGTGGCAATACCGATTCCTATTCCTGCTCCCAACGCTCCTAATACTGCAATTCCTGCTCCTAATGCGACACCCATAATAATTCTCCTTTGCTAAAATATTTTATTTGAAATTGTAACTGTTATTCTATTTCTTCACTAATATAGAGTGAAGTCAAAAACACAAAAACATATGCCTGCAGCAATCCGTCAAAAATATCAAAGTACGCGCTGAATACTGCCGGCAGCACAACCGGAACTGCTATTTTAATCAGTTCCATAATGACAAATGCGCCAAGTACATTACCAAACAAACGCATGCACAAAGATAACGGCCTGGTAAACAAATCTAAAATATTAAATGGCGTTACAATGGCAATCGGTTCTGTAAATTTGTGAATCCATTTTTTGACGCCGAGATGATAAATTCCCGCGGCCTCCACTAACACAATACTCATAACCGCCAGCGCAATGGTCACATTGACATCTTTCGTCGGAGATTTAAATCCAAACAATCCGATAATATTGGAAAGCCCCAGATAAATCAAAACAGTCGTCAAATAGGGCACATATGCTCTTCCTTTGGGGCCAACCATCTTTTCAACCATTCCCGTCAGTTTGGTCACGATGGTTTCTGCAATCGCCTGCCGTTTACCGATATGGTCAATTTTCAAATTCCTTGTCAGGATAAAAGATACCAGAATCAGAACCGCCATAATAATCCACGTCACGACAATCGCTTCCGACACGTCAATATGGATACCGCCCGGCAGATTCAGAGAAAACACTGTTTTGCACGATAGCTGCTCCATTAACTCTTCCTTCAAAAGAACCATCTCCTTTCCCTAAGTTTTTCATATGTTTACGCTTTTTTACTGAAAAGAAT
This sequence comes from uncultured Lachnospiraceae bacterium, assembly GCA_947624875.1. GTDB lineage: Bacteria > Bacillota > Clostridia > Lachnospirales > Lachnospiraceae > Eubacterium_G. The sequence continues at coordinate 3,178 of CANQMA010000034.1, read as the reverse complement.
CCACGCTCATAAACGGAAATTTTTCCTATAAAAAAGCTCCTATCCTCTTAAAAGGCAGTTCCGTATTGAATTTACAATACAAACCTGCCTTCCTTGGAATTTTAATCTATTTTGTTTTATGAACTCAGCGCTTTTTCTAACGCTTCTTTTTCCTCCTCACCAAGTGTGGCATACGCTTCACCCTTGATAATTTCTTTAATATATGTATAACTGCTCTCTCTGCCATGCATCGTATTTAAAATAAATCCTGTGTTGTTATCATCCAGCATGCAGAGTGCAAAACTCAAATTGCCGCCCATTTCTTTAAAAGCGTCATATTTGACAATGCCCAGTTTATGAAATGTCGTCGTAATGCTGTGCAGCGCCTCCTCGACTTTGAGCTCTGTTTTCTGATGTTCAATGCTTAATTTTTCTACCTGTCGGAAATTTTCTTCAAGCGCTCCGGCAAGATTTTCTGCATTTTTTCCTCTCATAAACCGCTCATACCGACTCATCAATCTGGAAATTTTAATGCTTTGTCGAATGTGTAATATGATGAATAATACCCCAAGGATACCAACTGCTATCAAACAATAAGATGTTGTATTCATTTTTTTCCTCCTGATGTTCTGATAAACCATAACCGCTGTATCAGAAACATAATTTGCAAGGTTGAAAAAGATATTCTCTATCAAAATGGTAGTTTAATACTTTTTCACTCATTTGTAAATAAAAAATTTATATTTTTATACTGTCAAAAAGTTCCAACAGCCGCTCCAGTTCCTTATCAGAAAAATATTCAATTTCTATTTTTCCCCTGCCGTCTTTTTTATGGCTTAAAGAGACTTTTGTGCCCAATTGATCTTTCAATCGTTCTTCAATCTTGCCGTAGACAATGTCCTGTCCGGTCGGAATCGGAAGTTTGGACTGCTTTGGATTTAAAATATTCTTTACCAGCTTTTCTGTCTCCCGAACGCTTAAATCCTTTTCTGCAATCTGTTTTGCCGCATCAATCTGGAGTTCCTCATGCTCTAAAGAAAGCAGCGCTCTTGCGTGTCCCATGGAGAGCCGCCCCTCAATCAGATAATCCTGTACTTCCCTTGGCAGTTTTAACAGTCTCATCGAATTTGCTATCGCCGCTCTCGATTTAGAAAGTCTTTCCGCGAGTTCATCCTGTTTCATATGATATTCGCTGATAAGACTTTTATAAGCCTGCGCCTCTTCAATTGGGTTTAAATCTTTCCGCTGAATATTTTCAATCAGTGCAATTTCCATAACTTCCTGATTGGAATACTCTTTGATAATGACCGGCACCTCTTTCAAATTTGCAAGTTTTGCCGCTCTCCACCTGCGCTCGCCTGCGATAATCTCATAATAATCATCCTTTTTCCGCACGACAATCGGCTGAATCATTCCATAATTTTTAATAGAATCTGCCAACTCCTCCAGCGCTTCCTTATCAAAATGTTTTCGCGGCTGTTTTCTGTTCGGCTCAATGTCTGAAAGTTTCAGTACCGTTTCTGCCGGAACGGAAACTTCCTTAATCACCTCTTTGATCACTTCCACTTCTTTGACTTCTTTTTTCTGTCTACTGCCAGATTGTTCCTGCTTTGCCGGTGGAATCAGAGAATCAATCCCTCTGCCCAGTCCCTTTTTCTTTCCTGCCATAAATCCTCCAATTTAGTTTACATAACTTTTTATCTATGATTACAATACCTTATTCTTCTCAATAATTTCCTGCGCCAACTGTTCATATGCCACAGCGCCTGCCGATTTTTTATCATACAAATGAATCGGAATTCCATAACTAGGCGCCTCCGCTAACCGTACATTTCGCGGAATAATCGTCTGGTATACATTTAAATGAATATTATCTTTCACATTTTGTACAACTTCTTCGGAAAGATTCGTTCTGGAATCATACATTGTAAACACGATACCGTCAATTTCCAATTGCTCATTTAAACGTTCCTGTATTAGATTGATAGTATGGATCAGCTGTGACAACCCCTCCAGCGCATAATACTCACATTGAATCGGTACAATCACGGAATCCGCCGCCACCATTGCATTCACAGTCAAGATATTAAGAGATGGCGGACAGTCAATAATAATATACTCATACATGTCGCGAATTTTATCGAGAATATTCTTTAGAATAAATTCTCTGTCCTTTAAGCCGATTAAGTCAATTTCTGCCCCTGACAGATTGACATTTGAAGGAAGAACAGAAAGTCCTTCCACGGCGCTGTTCTCCAGACATTTGGAAATGGTCGTCTCTCCAAGAAATAATTCATAGATTGTATTTTCTAATTCCTGCTTCATCAACCCGGCTCCACTTGTGGCGTTGCCCTGTGGATCAATATCTACCAATAAAACTTTCTTTCCAAGTTTTGCCAGACAGGCGGATAAATTCACCGACGTTGTTGTTTTTCCCACTCCGCCTTTTTGATTTGCAATCGCTATAATTCTGCCCATTGATTTGCCCTTTCTGTTTTTCATAGGGTACATTCTAACACAGTTGTACCCTTTTTTCTATAAAATCTTTACGATAATTGTCTCAGAATTTTGTCCAACTCTACATACACTCTGGCGCCATCTACCTGCGCAAGATTTTTGCAGAATTCAATTTTTCTTTGCAGTTTCTTTTTCCATTCTTGCCTGTCCATAAGCGAATCCGACTGTTCTAATGTTTCACGTGAAACATCATCAGTTAAATTTACTGTGGCTTCTGCTTCTTTACTTTCCACTTCCGGCACAATTTCATCATGTTCATTATTGGAAAATGTTTCACGTGAAACATTTTCCAATTCCTCGAAACAACTCTGTATTATTTTTAATTCTTTTTCCGCGTCTTCATACTGACGCTTTAAAATTTCGTTTTTTTCCGCATGGCTAAAAATTTGTCCTTCAAGATTTCTAATTTCCTGTGCATTGTAAGTATTGTTTTTTCCTGTTTTGACTAAAAAAATCTTTGTTGCCTCATCTTCCGTATTTTCCAATTCCTTTATTCTTGTTTCCGCTTCCTCTATTGCAATCTGATTATGCTCATATTCTTCTTTACTTATAGCAATCACCCGATGAAGTTCTTCCTTTCTGCTTTCCAAATATTCTGTAATCATTTTTTCCTCCTGTTATGAAGTGACCTTTGTCAAGAGGCAAATTTTAACTTGCTTTTTTCTCTTGAACAGTCACATTT
>CANQMA010000033.1 GCA_947624875.1 uncultured Lachnospiraceae bacterium | reverse complement strand
CGCTTCGCTTCATCTCGGTCACGGGCGTCGCTTCCTTACGAATTCTCTCTGTTCTCGCGCCTTGAGCCGAAACCTCGATTACGCTTCGCTTCATCTCGGTCACGGGCGTCGCTTCCTTACGAATTCTCTCTGTTCTCGCGCCTTGAGCCGAAACCTCGATTACGCTTCGCTTCATCTCGGTCACGGGCGTCGCCCTATATAAAAATAGAAGGAGACACTTTTGCGAGCAAGCTCTCAACGTGTCTCCTTCTATTTTTATATTCGGCTCATGCCTAACGGTGAATAATTTCGTGGCGTCCCGGGCCATTGCTGACCATGGTAATTGGAACGCCCAATTCTTTTTCTATAAATTCTATGTATTTCCGACAGTTTTCCGGCAGGTCTTCATATTTTGTAATGCCTCGAATTTCTTCTTTCCAACCCGGCAGAGTTTCGTAAACCGGTTTTGCTTTCTTTAATTTCGCCGTCACCGGAAAGTCTTTGGTCACTTCGCCATCGATTTCATAGCCGACGCAAACCGGTATTTCGTCTAAATAACCCAAAACGTCAAGCACCGTCAGGGCAACTTCCGTCGCTCCCTGCATCCGGACTCCATAACGGGATGCAACTGCATCAAACCAGCCCATTCTACGCGGTCTACCCGTCGTTGCGCCAAATTCTCCGCCATCACCGCCGCGGCGTCTGAGTTCATCTGCCTCTTCTCCAAAAATTTCACTGACAAACTCCCCTGCGCCTACTGCACTGGAATATGCCTTTACCACCGTGATAATATCTTTAATTTCATATGGCGGAATACCCGCGCCAATCGCTCCATATGCTGCCAGCGTGGAAGAAGAAGTCACCATCGGATATATGCCGAAATCCGGGTCTTTTAAGGTGCCCAGCTGCCCTTCCAACAGAACTGTTTTTCCTTCTTTCAGGGCATTGCTGATGTACAATGACGTATCGCAGACATAAGGTTCCACGATATCCCTATATTCATGCAGTGTTTCCAGTAATTCCTGCGGGTCAATCAGCGGCTTATGGTACATATGCTCTAACATAATGTTCTTCTGCTGCGTCACTCTTGCCACTTTTTCTTTCAGGACATCCTCATCGAAAAGTTCAGACACCTGAAAACCGATTTTTGCATATTTATCTGAGTAAAACGGTGCAATACCTGACTTTGTTGAACCAAAAGCCTTACCGCCCAGACGTTCTTCTTCATAGGCATCAAAATCAATATGATACGGCATTAAAATCTGGGCCCTGTCTGATACCAGAATGTGTGGCTTTGGAACACCTTTTGAGACAATGTCATCAATTTCTTTCTGGAGATAAGGAATGTTTAATGCCACACCGTTTCCAATAATGCAGGTCGTATGGTCATAAAACACGCCTGAGGGAAGCAGATGCAATGCAAATTTACCGTAATCATTGATAATGGTGTGTCCTGCGTTGCTTCCTCCCTGAAATCTTACAATAATGTCGGACTGCTCGCCCAGCATATCTGTAATCTTTCCTTTTCCTTCGTCGCCCCAGTTTGCGCCAACGATTGCTCTAACCATTTGGTTTCCTCCTTTATTTACTGACTCAGTTTTTCGTGGATACTCTCTGCTGCCTGTTTTCCGGCACCCATCGCCAGAATTACAGTAGCTGCGCCGGTCACTGCATCGCCACCGGCATATACATTTTCGCGGGTTGTCTCTAATGTATCTTCATTGACCACAAGACATCCCCACTTATTTGCCTCCAAGCCTTCCGTCGTTGTCCTAAGAAGCGGATTTGGAGAAGTTCCAATCGCCATGATGACCGTATCGACATCGAGGAAGAAATTACTTCCCTCAACAGCGACCGGACGACGGCGTCCGGAATCATCCGGCTCTCCCAGTTCCATCTGAATACACTCCATCTTTGCCACACGACCGTTTTCATCTCCGAGTAATCGTACCGGATTGTGCAGTGTCTTAAAAATAATTCCCTCTTCCTGTGCGTGATGAATCTCTTCTGCTCTGGCAGGAAGTTCTTCCATACCACGACGGTAAACAATATATACTTTTTCTGCACCTAAACGGAGTGCCGTTCTTGCGGCATCCATGGCAACATTGCCTCCGCCGACTACCGCAACATTTTTGCTCTTGATGACCGGAGTATCATAATCATCCAGATAAGCTTTCATCAGATTGGCTCTCGTCAGGTATTCATTTGCGGAATATACGCCAATCAATGCCTCCCCTTCAATTCCCATAAAGGAAGGAAGTCCGGCGCCGGAGCCAATGAAGACTGCCTGAAATCCCATTTCCATGATTTCATCGACAGAAAGCACTCTGCCGATAACCATATTGGTTTCAATTTTCACTCCAAGTTTTTCCAGATTTTCTACTTCCTTTTGGACAATAGCCTTTGGAAGTCTAAATTCCGGAATTCCATAAACCAAAACGCCGCCTGCCTTATGAAATGCCTCAAAAATAGTCACTTCATAACCAAGCTTTGCTAAATCACCCGCACAAGTCAGTCCTGCCGGACCTGCGCCGATCACAGCAACTTTCTTTCCATTAGATTCCGGCTTTTGCACCTTGTCATTACTGTGTGCCATATGATAATCGGCAACAAACCGTTCTAATCGTCCAATGCTGACCGGTTCTCCTTTGATTCCCCGGACGCATTTTCCCTCGCACTGATTTTCCTGCGGGCAGACACGTCCGCAAACTGCCGGAAGCCCATTCGTACTCGTAATAATCCGGTACGCTTCTTCAAAATCACCCTCGGCAACTTTTTCAATAAAATCCGGAATCCGGACTTTAACCGGACAGCCGGCCATACACGGTTTATTTTTGCATCGAATACAGCGGGCGGCTTCTTCTTTTGCCATCTCCTCTGTATATCCCAATGCGACCTCATCAAAATTTTTATTTCTTACATTTGGATCCTGTTCCGGCATTTCAACTTTTGTTAATGACATATTCGGCATCCTAGAACACCTCCTTTTCTGCTGACTGAAACATCCTGCAATGTTCTCTGTCGTGCGCTTCAAATTCCGCATACGTAGAATTTCGTTTCATCAGTTCCTCATAATCTACCTGGTGTCCGTCAAAATCCGGACCATCCACGCAGGCAAATTTTATTTTTCCGCCTACCGTGACACGACATCCGCCGCACATCCCGGTACCGTCAATCATAATCGGGTTCAGCGAAACCAAAGTTTTAATATGATATGGCTTTGTTACTTCGGAAACAAACTTCATCATCGGAATCGGACCAATCGCAATCACGAGATCATACTCGTTTCCCTCGTCAATCAAACTCTGGAGTTTATTTGTAACAAATCCTTTTTCTCCATATGTCCCATCATCTGTCGTGATATAGAGGTGATCGCAGACATCCTGGTATTCTTCTTCGAGAATAACAATATCTTTGCTTCGAAATCCGGCAATCACATCGACCTGAACGCCTGCCTTGTGCAGCGCCTTTGCCGATGGATAAGCAATCGCATTACCAACGCCTCCGCCTACAACACAGGCTTTTTTCACATCACCAAACTCTGTGGCCTTTCCAAGAGGACCAACAAAATCTAACAGGGAATCTCCCTCTTTCATCTGGGAAAGTAACATGGTCGTACGACCGACAATCTGGAAAATAATCGTCACAGTGCCCGTCTTTGGATCAGCGTCTGCAACGGTCAGCGGCATTCTCTCACCCTGTTCGTCTATCCGAAGAATAATAAACTGTCCGGCTTTTACCTTTTTTGCAACAAAAGGCGCTTCAACGTCAAGACGTACCACGGTACTGTTCAGCTGCTGTCTTTTCACAATCTTATACATTTACATTCCTCCTATTAATGCTTCAAAATCTCATAATATAGAATCATGTGTTCGCATTCACGCGATTTCCTATCATTTAAAATCAATTTTCTGCCACTTCTCATAGACCGTTTTAGTATAGCACATTGATAAATAATTATCAATTAAAATCAGTAGAAAAAAAGTCCTGCAAAAACAAAAGGTAACATCCTGCTGAAAGAATAAAAAATCAATTTTCTTCAATTCATTTTGTTGTGAAATAAACGCCCACGGTAAAATCACCGTGGGCGTCCAATAAACCTGAAGTTTCCTTATTTCACTTTAATTTTTTTCACTTTAGACCAAGCGCCGTAAACTTTCTTCTTTCCATCAAGGTTATAAGCACGAATCTTAACATATAAAGTTTTCTTGTTTTTCAACTTCTTAGATGTAATCGTTACTTTGGCTTTCTTTACAAACTTTTTCTTCAATGCTTTTCTATTTTTCTTTGCATCTTTCTTTGTCTTGTAAATTGCTACCTGATAACCTTTTGCGCTGATTTTTTGAATTGTAATCTTTACTTTCTTCGCAGATTTTTTCTTTGCGGCAACTTTCTTAACCTTCGCCTTTGCAGGTTTTTGAACTTTTGCAGTTGTCGGCGCTGTTGTTGGCTGAACTGCTGTCGGAGCAGCTGTAGTCACTGTACCTGATACTGCTGCAGTAGTTTCATCTGTATAGTCTTGACCCGGTGCCGGTGTTCCACTTCCATCTGTACCTGGATTAATCAGTTCGGGTGGATTTCCTTTTCTTATGACAAAAGTAACTTCACCATTATTTTCTGTTGTAACCTTGATAATTGTATAGTCATTGTCATTCAATGTTGTTGGATCCACTTTTACGAATCCTGAACCCTGTTCAACAATAACTCCTTCTGCCGGTTCTTCACCATTGACTGTAATCGATGCCGGCGCACCATAATCCGTTGAATATGTCAAAGTCAATCTATTTCCGTTATCAGTATATGCCGGTACAAAACCGTCAATTGTCGATGACTGAATTGCAAAGTCAAGAGTTAAACTTTCATTGTCTGTACAATGCAGTGGCGTATAGTCCAATGCTGATGGGTCAAATCCCGGGTCATATGAAGGACCGGTCAGTTCCTCCCGCTCTGCTGCCCCCGGTGTAGATGCTCCCATCTCATCTTCATCAAACGTAAATTCCGTTTCTTCCTGCGCTTTTTGGTTCGATGTGCCCGGCGCTTTTGTTGTTGTCGGCTTTGGTGTCGTCGTTGGCTTTGCCGTGGTAACATCAACATCTTTATTGTCTGTTCCATAGACTGCAATATCCCTAATAGAATATCCATACTGTGTTGTTCTGGCAGTTCCATTAATTTTAACGTATCTGCCATTGACCATCTGTTTCAGTACCGTAGAATCCACGCGGGCACCAGTACTGCTGCTAACCTTTGCGACCTGCGTATAACTGTTTCCATCCGTAGAAACCTCAATCGTATATTCTGCCGCGCTGGCTGCTTCCCAGAGCACATCAATCCTCTTGATGTTTCTGTTCGTACCTAAATCCAGCGTAAAGGACTGTGGATCCTGTCCCTGCTCAGATTCCCAACGACTGTCCACGCTTTCGTCAATCGCGAATTCCGGTTTATTACCATTAAAAGATGAAGATGCCGATGCGCTTACCCCGCTTTCGTTTGCATAATCCGCTAAAACGACATTGTTTTCTGTCACGTTATTGTCGAGCAGTGTATTTTGATTGCGAAAATTTGTTTTATAATCCGGTTCCTCAGCATTAAATCCTTGTGGATTTCCATAATCCCTGTAAATTTCACCAGCCGCCGTCAATGCGCCGGTACCATACATCCAAAGCCCTGTTTTTGCATCGTTAAAATCAAAGGCTGCATACCGCTCTACATATGATCTTTTATCGAGTTCCGGCATGACTGCTTCCCAGAATTCTTTGGTTCCGTTTCCTCCGGTTGCCGTAATATGCTCCCCTTTCGTAGAAAACTCCGTAATCCAGATTGGTTTATGATATTTCTCCCATGTCCAGTCAATAACATTCTCCAAGAACCAGCTTGCCATACCTGCCCCGCCGTAATTATCCGGATAGCAGTGAATCGTAATAAAATCTGCATCATATGATTGAGTTTCTTTTACCTTGTCCATAAATTTCTGGAACCAGTCCGGTGATGCCTGCGGCCACAATGCCGCAACCGGTGAGGCAACACGAATGCCTGAAACATCGTTGAGACCCTGCCATGCATTCCATACAGCATCCACAGACATATTGCATTGATCTGGAAGATCCGGTTCATTAAAGGTGAGCACATATTTATATCCCTTGTTTTTTGCACTGTTGACTCTGTTTTTCAGATTGTTTGCACTGGTTTCTTTCCAGACCATCGGCACATATTCAATGCCCTGGTACTGTGCGCCGCTGCTAGGGGTTTCACCCCAGTTATAATACCATGCAACACCCATATCTCTTAAACTGATATTACGTCCCATATCCGTTGCAAGCGCTAATCCTTTTTTGGAGACTCCAAAAGTACTTGTAGATGTTTTTTCGGATGATCCATCCGTATAATGTGCTTCTACATATACCTGATGTGTTATGACCTGTGTCGTGTAGTAAGTATAAACAGTATTGGTCGTGGTCGTAACTCTTTCATCATTAATGTAGACGTCATAATCCCTGACATTTCCCTTTGTAGCCGCGTTCCATTGGATATCAATATAACCTGCAGCTACCAGTTGTCCATTATAAGGCGCCGTGACTGAAAAAGAATTTGCCGCTTGCGTCTGTACATTTTTCGTCACAGCCGGAATCAAGGTAAACATCATTGAAAAAATTAAAATGCCCGCTAAAATTTTTCTAATACTTTTCATTTTCCCGCCTCCTTATTACATTATTAAAATCTGATTATCGATATAATCCATTGCCATTATAGAATAAAAATGTTTTTAAAAAAAGTGCTTTTTTTTTTTTAAACTATGACAAATTTTCATTATAAACCGCCCGGCAGCCGCCGATAAATTTCGGTCTGGTTCGCGCGGCAAGCACCCACGCTTCCCCAATTTGATGATTTTCAAGCCTTACCGGAACCGCTACTTTTTTGATATGCATACCGATGAGTGTTCCACCAATATCAATGCCTGCATCCGCCTGAATTTCTTCTACTGCGACAGGATTTTGAAACGTATGGTATGCGGCTGTCGCAAACGAACCTCCTGCCTTTGGCTGGGGAATGACGTTGACAATTTCAGCAAACGGAACTGCCTCTTTTTCCACAATCACTGCCCGGTTTAAATGTTCACAGCATTGCGCAGCCAGAAAAACGCCCTGCTCCTGCGTTACTTTATAAATTGCTTCAAAGACAGCTTTGGCAGTTTCCGGATTCGAATTGCTGCCGATCATGCTGCCACAGATTTCACTCGTAGAGCAGCCTACAACCAGTATCTGCCCTTTTTTCAGTTTTGCCTTTTGTATGATTTCTCTTACTACAGATTCTGCCTGTTTTTCAATCAATTGGTTCGTCATTTTTATTCCCTTCCTAATAACTTTATATCAATTTCGAAAGCCGGCCTTTGACGCGCCCGCTCCCATATTCTTTTATAAGGACTCTTTCGCGGAAAATATCCTAAACATATTCTTTAATCAGTTTCACCACTTTTGCCTGAACTAAAATAAGTACTACAACAACGCCAAGCACCAGACTGACCGCACCCTGTACGAGGTTACTTCCAATCGAAGCTGCGGCTGCAAGTCCATATCCGAGAACAACGCTTTCAAATAGAAAATAACCTGCCGTCATCAACAACTCTGCCACAATACCGCTGAGTATATAAGAAAAAAATGTTTGAATCCTGATTTTTGTAAATCCTTTCAACAACACATATGCCACAATGGCCATCATAAATTTAATGACAAATGTCCCCGGCACATAACTTCCATATCCGCCAAGTAAATCTGCCAGTGCGGAACCAACTCCCGCGGCAAGTCCTCCGTATGCACCTCCAATCATCCATGCCGAAAGTAATACCACCACATCGCCAATATTGACATATCCGTTTGTCCCTACGGTAGGAATCTTAATAATGGATGTCGCTACACAGGTCAATGCCGCAAACAAAGCCGTAATCACTAATCTTGTAATCTTTTTATTTGTCATACAAAACCCTCCCTCAAAAAGAATTTCAATAATTTTTATTCATTATATCAATCATTGGCATTATTTATATATCCAATTTATTATATTTTTATAAGGTCAGGTATTCTTAAAAGACAAATATTACTGGGAAAACGAGCCGCCAAAGTGCGATTGATCCTGATTACTCATCATCCCCGGCATAGAGCAGCGCGCAGCGGACAGCCTGCTTCCATCCTTTTAGTTTCTCTTCCGCCGCGGCTTTTTCCATCTTCGGTTCAAATACAGCTTCAATGCTGCTATTTTTTATAATGTCCTCTTTGCTGCTCCAATATCCGACAGCAAGCCCCGCCAGATACGCCGCGCCGAGTCCCGTCGTTTCAATCACTGCGGGTCTTACGACCTGTGCGCCGGTAATATCCGCCTGAAACTGCATCAGCAGACGATTTTTGCTCGCGCCGCCATCTGCCTTTATTTTTTGAATCGAGAGATTTGCATCGTGTTCCATTGCCCTCAGCACATCATGCGTCTGATAGGCAAGTGATTCCAAGGTCGCCCGGATAAACTGTTCTCTGCCCGTTCCTCTGGTCAAACCTGTCACCATGCCTCTGGCATTCTGTTTCCAATACGGCGCGCCCAATCCGGTAAACGCCGGAACAACATAGACGCCTCCGGTATCTTCCACCTGGAGTGCCGCCTGCTCACTTTCCGGTGCCGTGGCAATCATTTTCATTTCATCTCTGAGCCATTGAATTGCCGCACCTGCCACGAAGACACTTCCCTCCAACGCATACTCTACTGCCCCTGTCGAAGCGGCAATTGTTGTCACCAGACCGTTTTTTGAACGAACCGGAACATTTCCCGTATTCATTAACAAAAAACAGCCGGTTCCATATGTATTTTTCACATCGCCTTTTTCAAAGCAGCATTGTCCAAACAACGCCGCCTGCTGATCACCCGCTACACCGCTGATTGGAATTTCTGTGCCAAACAGTTCCTTTTTGGTATAACCAAATATCCCGCTCGACGCCTGTACTTTGGGAAGCATGGATTTTGGAATCTGCATCAGGCTCAGCAGTTCACTGTCCCATTCCAAAGTATGAATATTAAAGAGCATTGTCCGGGAAGCATTGGTATAATCGGTCGCGTGGATTTTTCCCCCGCTTAATTTCCACATCAGCCATGTATCAATCGTGCCAAACAGCAGATCTTTGACTCTATCGGCAGAAATGTCTGTATGTTCTAAAATCCATTGAATTTTTGTTCCTGAAAAATAGGCGTCCGGCACCAGCCCTGTTTTTTCGCAAATGGTTTCGCGGCAGCCATCCTTTATCATGCGGTCAATCAAATCCGAAGTTCTCCGGCACTGCCATACGATTGCATTATATACCGGCTTTCCTGTCGTTTTATCCCAGACAACCGTCGTTTCCCGCTGATTGGTAATCCCGATTGCCTCAATCTGCTTGCCGTCAATGCCCGCTTTTTCTAACACCTGCCGCATTGTAGAGAGCTGTGTGTTCCAGATTTCCTCCGGGTTGTGCTCCACCCAGCCGGGTTTCGGAAAAATCTGCTTAAATTCACAATTTTCCTGTGCAATCATGTTTCCCTGTCTGTCAAATAAGATTGTCCGGGAACTCGTTGTCCCCTGGTCAAGCGCCATAATATATTTTTCCATCTGCCACCTCTTTCATTAAAAATTTTATCTTTCCGTTTTTGCTGAACGATAAACTCTATTATACTGCACAGGCAGGAATTGGGCAAATTTGAACCCACCGCTCTCTGACAGAAAAAGATCCGCTCCTATATCGAAGCGGAACCTCTCTTTGATTCCAAAAAACAGGACTACTTTTACTGCGACCGGTAAAAACAAATCCATTGTTTTTATAATTATAACAGTAAAAATAGTCCATCTATGATAAACAACAGGTCACAAACCGGTTGCCTGTTGTCCTTGAGGGAATTTCCCTCAAAAACTGCTTTGTATACTTTACTTTATGCAGAAATCTGAAAAGTGTTCTTTTAGTCTTCGTATACAATATGGTTGAGCGGGTCAACCGCTTTTCCATTTTTTGAAATGGCAAAATAAAGATTATCTCCCTCTTTTGCGTAGTATTTTGAAGGAGCGGCTACATATCCAATCACCTGTCCTGCTTCAACATAGTCCCCTGCCGCAACTTCCGGATTGGTAATCTGTCCATACGTCGCAATATAATCATTTCCTAGCGCCTGCTTGATGCACACGCCATATTCATCACTCTCTTCCAGCCTTGTAATTACTCCTGCCGCTGCGGCTTTAATAGCAGTTCCCTGGCTGCTCTGAATGACGATTCCCGGACTGGTCTTGTACTCATCTAATGTCGAAAAATAAACCGTACTGTCCATGTCAAAAGGAATCATGATATTCCCCTCTACCGGCCAGAGCATTTCCGTATTTTTCCCAAACTTTAATAAGTCAATCTGGGCTGCTGCTTCTGAAGAAAGTCCGCGGTATTCGTCCGGAACCTCCTCTCCTGTTTCCCCATTGGCCTCCACGCCTCCGGTTTTCTTTGTCGTCTCTTCCTTCTTCTCATCTGCGCGGACGACATTGGATTCTCCTTCATAGCCGTCTGCATCGCTGTCATCCTGAGGTCCCACCCGGTCAGCAGCGGAAGCCACTTCACTTTCAAACTCCGCCACCTTCTCCTGTGCCGCCTCAACATCATCTTTCGTTGTCATATTCAGTTCTACGCTGCTTGTTTTGATATTGGAACTTTTCTGTCCCAAAAAAATAGTCCCTGTGGCCACAGCAACCAAAGCCACAACACATACAGCCACTGCTGCAATAAATTTCTTATCCATACTCATCACCTCAAGACATAGTATGGACCAACATCAAAAAATTTATTCAATCATTTTTCTTTCAGGCTCATTTCTCCATTGACATTTTTTACGAGCGCCGCATCATAAAAGTTTTTTAAAATTTTCTCATAAGAATCCCCACGTTCAGCCATTCTATCTGCGCTGTTTAAACTCATACCAAATCCGTGCCCGATTCCTCTTGTATGGAACAAAATTTTATCTTCTTTTGCTTCCATATCCATGGCGCAGGATTTTAATCCCAAAATTTCGGCAAAATCATTTCCATCAATTTTGACATCCCCCAACAAAATATATTGTATGTATCCGCTTGAATCCTGATGACTGTCATCTATCATTGCAAAAAAATCTTTTGCGGAAAGGTCTGTCTGATCCGATTCTTTTCCATCTTCAAACACAACAATGCGGTTTTCTTTGAGTGCTTTTAAAATTTCCGGAACGGTCATCTCTTTCGTATCTTCATAATCAACGGATTCCATATCCAAATCGCACTGCGTACTCTTTAAATAACTGTATTCTTCGCCCAAAAGTTCTTTTCCGCTTCTCGTTTTTCCATTACTGATTTCATGAAAAAGAGGCAGGATTAATTTCCCTTCTATTTTTAAAACCTTACCGTCTGTCTCTGCAATCACCTGTTTGAGTTTCTTCATCCTTTCCGAATAAACACGGCCCTTTCCTAATTCAAACAGCCGGGCGGCTATGCCGGATATCTGATGCGTCCTGTAAAGTTTTTCTTCAGAAAACCATCGTTCTTTCAACTGTTTTGGCGTTTTATAAGGAAGTCCAAGTTTGTCCGCCGAAATCTCATTTTCGCCTTTCATGCAGTATAGAATATAAGTACGGATGACGACGGACTGTGCCTTTATCAGTTCCCTGGGGCTTTGATCGTCCATTTCTGCCATCAGCACCAGAGGAATGAAATCTTCCATATCCATGGTCATGGTCGCACTTTCATAGGAAATATGGATATTTTTTCCCGACTGCAGAAAATTTGACTCCTTTATATTGGATTGATTTTGAATTTGTGAAAATATTACAATTCCTGTAAATACAGCCAAGAAAAGGATTCCTGCAGCATATTTTTGAAAACGAATCATATTGAAAACTCCATTTTCTTTTTTCTTTTCCTTAATTACTATGAAAAAACTATGATATCTATATATCTTATGTCTTTTTATTCAAAATATTTTCAATTGTTTTTGATAAAAAAATTGTTTTCACTATATGATAATCTCCCCTGTCCGCGCAAACGCAAAAAGAGAGCTGCCCATGACAACTCTCTAAAATTATATCCTCAATCATATAAAATTTTCTGCCTCTTAAAGTTTTTCTTTCAGGCTTTTACCCGCATTATATCCGGAAACACTTTTGCAGCGTCTTCAACTCTCCGAGTACCAGCATTGTTTCGCTTTCTGATAAAACCGTATCCGGATTCACTGTCGCGTTAATCTGATTTCCATCCTTGACTGCAAGAATATTGATATTATATCTGCGCCGGATGTCAATTTGTCCGATACTCTTTCCCTGCCAGTCCTCAGGAACCGACACCTCAAAAATGGCGTGTGTGCTGTCCAGCTCAATATAGTCGAAAACATGCTTTGACGTATATCGTATTGCCACCCATTTTGCAAGCTGTTTTTCAGGATAAATAATTTCGTCTGCGCCATTTCGAAGGAGGAATTTTGCCTGTACGTCTTCCGTCGCTCTTGACACGACAAGCTGCGCACCCAGCTCCTTTAAAATGGACGTAGTCTCCAGCGAATTTTGAAAATTATCTCCAATCGTAACAATACAGACATCATAGTTTTTAATGCCGAGCGACTTTAAAAACGCCGCATTGGTGCTATCACCGATTTGAGCGTTGGTCACAATCGGAAGAACCTCGTTTACTTTTTCTTCATCATGGTCAACCGCCATAACCTGCGCGTCGAGTTTATTCAGTTCCCGCGCAATATGTCTGCCGAATTTTCCAAGTCCTATCAGTAAAATTGACTTCATTGCTTACTCTCCTATCCTATGGTCATTTTCCCAACCGGGAATTTTGAAAATGTTGTATTTGATGCGGAAAATGCCGCGTAAATCAGTGTGAGTCCACCGACTCTGCCGATAAACATCAGCGCAATCAGAATACACTGCGAAACAATGCCAAGCTGTGTTGTAATTCCAAGCGATAATCCGACTGTGCCGACAGCCGAAGCGGTTTCAAACAGACACGCTTCCAGAGGCAGTCCCTCGATTTTGCTGATAACCATTGCGCCGATGACAAATAACGTCAGATACATCATCAGGATTGCCGCCGCCCTTTTGACCGTTTCCTCATTGATTCTGCGCCCAAAAAAATGCGCGTCCCGGTTGCGGTTGAATACAGCAAACATCGTCGCCAGCAGTGCCGCCAGCGTCGTAGTTTTCATACCGCCTGCCGTAGAGCCCGGCGAACCGCCAATCAGCATCAGGACAATGATTATACTTTTTCCAACGCCGCTCATCAGGTTTAGATTTGTGGTATTAAAGCCCGCTGTCCTCGGTGTTACCGATTGAAACAGCGCAGTTAAAACTCTTTCGCCTCCCGGAAGGTTTGCATATTCACAAAAGTAAAAATAGATTGCCGGGACTGCGATTAAAAGTGCCGTTGTCGTCAAAATGACTTTACTCTGCATACTGTACCGTCTCAAGTGCAGACGGTTTGTCATAATATCGTCCCATGTCATAAAGCCGATACCGCCGATGATAATCAGCGCCATGATGAACCCATTGATGACCGTGTTCCCCGCATAGGCAGTCAGGGATGAAAACGGCGCGTCCGCGGTTCCGGTAATATCAAATCCGGCATTACAAAATGCCGAGATCGAGTGAAAGACAGCCATCCAGATTCCCCTGATTCCATAATCTTTGCAAAATACTGTCATCATGCCGAGTGCACCAAGCAGTTCTATAATCAGCACCCCTTTGATGATAAACTTGATAAAGTGTGCGATATTGCTCATATCGGACAGCGTAACGGACTCCTGCACAGTACTTTGCTGCATCAGCGATATCTTTCTGCCGGAGAGCATTGCAAGCGCTACGCCCACGGTGACGACTCCCACGCCGCCAATCTGAATCAGCGTTAAGATAACGCCCTGTCCAAACTGGGACCAGTAAGAAGCCGTGTCCTGCACGACCAGCCCTGTCACGCACACTGCGGAAGCAGAGGTAAACAAGGTTTCATGAAACGGCGTGACCACCCCGCTTTTTGACGAAACAGGCAGCATTAAAAGCACTGCGCCAACGAGAATCACCGCTGCGAATGCAAGGATAATAATTTGAAATGAGGTCAGATGTTTTTTGATATGTATCCGTTCCATAATCCTGCTCTCCTTCGACCAAAAAATTCTCAGGTCTTTTTCATCAATAAAGCCGCTCCCATCGGAGCGGCTTTGATTATTTTTCTGACGCCCCGCTATTTCGTACCGGACAAAAATCCGAGAGAAAAACAGTCTGTTTTTCCGGCGTCGTTACATCTTGACTTTTACTTTTTCAAGATTCCAGATTTCCTTTGCATATTCCTCAATCGTTCTGTCTGAAGAAAACTTACCGACATTTGCCACATTGAGAATCACAGATTTTGCCCATCCCTGTTTGTCGCGGTATTTCTCTTCAATCTTTCTCTGCGCTTCTGCATAAGATTTGAAATCCTTTAAGATAAAGTACCTGTCTGCTACGCCGGTTTCTTCCTTTGTCAGCAGAGAGTTGTAAATCGGACGGAATAATTCCGGATTTTCCGGAGAATAAAATCCGTTAATCAGCTGCATCAATACCTTTCTGATGTCCATGTCGGAATTGAAGATTTCCATCGGATCATATCCGCCGTAATTTTCATAGTTAATGACTTCATCAGAGGAAAGTCCAAAGATTACTGCATTTTCTTCCCCTGCTTCTTCTACGATTTCCACGTTGGCGCCATCCATCGTACCAAGCGTCATCGCGCCGTTTAACATAAACTTCATGTTTCCTGTTCCGGACGCTTCCTTGGAAGCGGTTGAAATCTGTTCGGAAACATCGGAAGCAGCAAAAATGATTTCCGCATTGGATACGCGGTAGTTTTCAATAAATACCACCTTCAGTTTTCCCTGAATGGATTCATCGTTGTTGATGACGTCAGCCACACTGTTGATCAGCTTGATTGTCAGCTTTGCAATTTTGTAGCCTGCCGCCGCCTTTGCGCCGAAGATAAACGTTCTCGGATAGAACTCTCTTTCCGGATGCTCCTTGATTTCATTGTACAGATACATCACATGAAGAATATTTAGGAGCTGTCTCTTGTACTCGTGCAGTCTCTTAACCTGTACGTCAAAGATGGAGCGCGGATCTACGTCAATGCCATTGTGTTCCTTAATATATTTTGCAAGCCGTACTTTATTCTGATACTTAATATTCATAAATTCAGCCTGCGCTTTTTTGTCGTCTGCATAGACTTCAATTCCCTTAATCTTAGAAAGGTCTGTAATCCAGTCATCTCCGACCTTATTAGTTACCCAGTCAGCCAGAAGCGGATTTGCGTGAAGCAGGAATCGACGCTGGGTAATTCCGTTGGTCTTGTTGTTGAATTTCTCCGGCATCATCTCGTAGAAATCCTTTAATTCCTGTTTTTTCAGAATTTCCGTGTGCAGTCTTGCCACACCATTGACAGAAAAACCGGCAGCAATTGCGAGATGCGCCATTTTTACCTGACCATCATAGATAATCGCCATCTTTGCCACCTTGTCATGATTTCCCGGATATTTTTCTTCAATCGCAATGCAGAATCTGCGGTTAATTTCTTCAATAATCTGGTAACATCTCGGAAGCAGTCTGGAGAACAGCTCAATCGGCCATTTTTCCAATGCTTCAGCCATAATTGTGTGATTGGTGTAGGCAACGGCATGCGTCGTGATATCCCACGCCTCGTCCCACTCTAACATGTATTCGTCCATCAGAAGACGCATCAGTTCGGCTACGGTCAGCGTCGGATGCGTATCATTCATCTGGAACACAACCTTTTTCGGAAGGTCTTTTAAGTCGTCATGATTTTTCAAAAACTTTTTAATGGCAGTCTGCAGAGATGCAGAAACAAAGAAATACTGCTGTTTGAGACGAAGTTCTTTTCCTGCATAATGATTGTCATTTGGATAGAGCACTTCCGTAATCGTCTTTGCAAGGTTTTCCTGCTCAACTGCGGCGAGATAAGAACCCTTGTCAAACTCGTCCAGATTGAAATGCACGATTGGCTCTGCATCCCAAATACGCAGTGTGTTGACCACATTGTTGCCATAACCTACAATCGGCATGTCATATGGAATTGCCAGAACGGACTGATATCCATCCTGAATAAAGTGATTTCTTCCGTCTCTGTGTTCTACTTTCACGAATCCGCCAAACTTAATCTCGCAGGCATATTCATCCCTTTTAATTTCAAGAGGATTGGTATGTCTCAACCAGTCTTCCGGAATTTCCTTCTGAAATCCGTTTTCAATCTTCTGCTGGAACATTCCATATTTATAACGGATACCGCAGCCATATGCCGGGTAATTTAATGTGGAAAGACTGTCGAGGAAACATGCGGCAAGTCTTCCGAGACCGCCATTTCCGAGCGCTGCATCCGGCTCCATGTCTTCGATAACATTTAAATCCAGACCAAGTTCTTCAATCGCTTCCTTGATTTCCTCACGGGAAGATAAGTTGATGATCATATTTCCAAGCGCGCGTCCCATCAGAAATTCCATGGACAGATAATAAACTGTTTTTGCATCCTTTTCATCGTATGCCTTCTGCGTCGCAATCCATTGGTCAATCACAATATCTTTCACTGCATACGCTACACAGACAAATTTATGTCTGTCGCTTACTTCTTCTAATGTCTTTCGATAAAGAGTCTTGGAACAGTTTTTTACACGGTTTTTAAATTCCGTCTTAAAAGCTTCTCTCTCTAAAACTGAATCTTTCTTTGCCATATATAGCTTCTCCCTTTCATTAAAATGTGTATTATATTCTTTCAACGCCGAAAACAACCGTCTCGCCATTGATGTTCCATTGCTTTTCATACCCGCTTATTTTACCAAATTCAACCTTTTCTGCCAACACTTCCGCCATAATTTCGTCAAGATTTTCTCTAATCACCGAAATAATCCTGTCATTTTTATCTACATTGACGATAATCTTGTCCATCACTTCAAAGTCTGCTTCTTTCCGCATCGTCTGAATCTTACTGATGATTTCACGGACAAATCCCTCTTCGATCAACGCTTCGGACAGATTAGTGTCCAACACGACCGTAATGCCCTTATCGCTCTCGGAAACATATCCTTCCACCTGCGCCGTATCAATCAAAAGGTCTTCTTTTTCCAGTACGACTTCGTTGCCGTCAAAATGAAACGTCAGTGGATTTCCGGCATTTAACTGCTCCATGGCAGCGTTGCCATCAAGCTCAGAAAGCGCCTGCCTGATCTGTCCTAAAAATCTGCCGTACTTTGGTCCGACCGTGCGCAGCTGCGGTTTGAATGCATAAGAGGTAAAGTCCTTTACATCCTGCGTAAACACAACTTCCTTGACATTCAGTTCCTCTGCGATAATCTCCTCATAAAATTTTGAGAGTTCAAAATCCGCTTTGACAAACATCGTTCCGATTGGCTGTCTGTTTTTAATCCCTGATGTATTTCTGCAGGCACGTGCCAGTACAACAACATCAAGGACCCTTTTCATATTATTTTCCAAATCTTCATCAATATACTGCTCATTTGCAACCGGAAAATCACAGAGGTGCACGGATTCCGGTGCAGACGCATCGACGCTGCAGACCAGATTCCGGTAGATATCTTCTGCCATAAACGGAACCATTGGCGCCGCAGCCTTTGCAACCGTAACCAATGCGGTATACAAAGTCATATAGGCATTGATTTTATCCTGAGGCATATCCTTTGCCCAGAAACGCTCTCTGGAACGACGAACATACCAGTTACTCAGCTCGTCGACAAAATCGTCGAGCGCTCTTGCCGCCTCCGGAATCTTATAACTTCCCAGGCTTTCATCGACTGTTTTCACCATTGTATTCATTTTAGACAAAAGCCAGCGGTCCATCACTGTGAGATTGTCATAATCCAGCACATATTTTGTCGGGTCAAACTGATCGATTTCTGCGTATAATACATAAAATGCATACGTATTCCAAAGTGTTCCAAGAAATTTTCTCTGTCCTTCCTGCACCGTCTTTCCTGAAAAACGGTTTGGAAGCCACGGCGCGGAATTAATGTAAAAATACCAGCGGATCGCGTCTGCACCATACTGTCTAAGCGCATCAAACGGATCAACTGCATTGCCCTTTGACTTGCTCATCTTCTGTCCGTTTTCGTCCTGTACATGTCCCAAGACAATCACATTTTCATAAGGCGCCTTATCAAACAGCAGCGTTGACTCTGCCATCAGAGAATAAAACCACCCTCTGGTCTGATCCACGGCCTCGGAGATAAACTGCGCCGGGAACTGCTGCTCAAACAATTCTTTATTTTCAAACGGATAATGATGCTGTGCGAAAGGCATTGCGCCGGAATCAAACCAGCAGTCAATCACTTCCGGCACACGTTTCATTGTGCCTCCGCATTCCTTACAGGTAAACG
>CANQMA010000032.1 GCA_947624875.1 uncultured Lachnospiraceae bacterium | reverse complement strand
ATTTAGAAATTTCAACTGTTTTTTTAACGTAAGTGGAATTTAATCTTTCACACGGAATTTACTTTTACAAGTCAGTCAATCTCCCTCTGTCTCAAAAATTTAATCGGATCTGTGCCTTCGCAGTCTTTTACAAGCGTCAGAATATTGTCGTACGATTTTCTCGCCTTCTGCTCTGGTGCGATACTCTAACAATATAGGCTGAAAATCCTACAAAATAAACATTTCTTTGTTGTACAAGTTTTACATACCTGCGTATTTATAAAAACAACAAAATTTAATACTTTATTAATTTTTTATATGATAAATCAAGTTAGTTGTGCATTTTCTATCT
This sequence comes from uncultured Lachnospiraceae bacterium, assembly GCA_947624875.1. GTDB lineage: Bacteria > Bacillota > Clostridia > Lachnospirales > Lachnospiraceae > Eubacterium_G. The sequence continues at coordinate 18,438 of CANQMA010000032.1, read as the reverse complement.
AAAAAAGAGTATTCCAAAATCCCATTAGATATTAGAATACTCTATGTGAAATATACAAAATACATTGTGATTATTAATATTTAGTTTTTAATTTTACTTTTATTATGAGATAAATGTAATAAGAAGAATTAAAATTATATTAGCAATCCAACCAATTAATCCTAGAATAAAACAATTTGTCACAGTATTATCTGCTGATTCTTCTACTGTTATAGAAATCGAGCCTCTCGTATTGCCTATACCTGATATTGGGAAATAACAACTCCCAAAAATATCTAATCCTGCAACTACAACATATATAATGAATATGATTAAATGACCAATTATTTCAAAAAAGCCATCTCCACTTTCTAGTCTTGTTCCCCAATATACTAAAAAGAATATTGATTGAGAGAAACAAAGTAAACTGTTAATTGCTACCAGAATACTTTTTAGATATATACTAGATATTAAAGTTATTATTATTGCTCCAATAACAGTAATCCTGATAATTGACACTAAATTGTTAACAAACCACTCCTGCACTGAATTTACAATGGACGCTCCAGTAATAAACACAGCAAAAAATATTACCCCTATTGTTCCTAATGGAACAATGACCCAAACATCATAATCATCCATAATATTTTTCCTCCTTTGTTAATTTCCTTTTTCAAATATATCGGTATCGTACCCATTGGTTAGTTTTAGAGCCCCTTTATCAATGATATATTGAACTGTTTTCTTTTCATTGTCTATCCAATCGTGTCTAGTGCATGAATAAAAAAAAGTAACTGTGTTATTATCATAATCGTATGTACCGGTATATATCTCATCAATATCATTGTTTTCCCATGGGTAAGCACCACTACTATGTTTTAAACTTGATAATTCTGATGATTCGAAACTTCCATCTTCAAAAAATTCTATATAATCGCCTGATGAGCATGTCCAGCGACCTTCTAATTTGTTTATTTTCATATGGGAAAGTGCAATTATGGTTGCCACAATAAATACAATTATTACTAAACTTATTGAAGCCAATAATGAATAGTAAAGGTCATTATGTATTTTTTTAAATTCTTTAAATTTCATATTTAGTTCTCCTTTAATATTTTGATATTTTATTATATCTACGTTTTGTTCTTTAGTCAATATAATTAGAGAACTTATTGTTGAAATGCAATTATTTTAATAGCCCTTGTATTATAATTTGGGTAAATAAAAGGAGGGTTGTCATTTGAGCACTTTTGGAGCAAAAATTAGAAGTTTACGGGAAAATTTAGAATTATCACAACAAGAAGTTTCTGAAAAGATAGGCTGCAGCAGTAAAGTACTGTCAAATTATGAACTTGGCAAAAGAGAGCCGGATTTTGAAACCCTTATTAAGTTATGTGATTTTTTTAATGTGACTGCTGATTATTTGTTAGATAGAACTGATAACCCCAAATATTTTAAAGAAATGATTTTAAATGCGCAAAGCGAAACTCTTTTACATTATTTTGATAAACTTCCTGAACAATATAAAAATGATGTAATCCGATATGCAAAATTAAATTTATTAGATTGCAAAAATATTGAGAAACAAATTTAACAAATTAGATATTTGTACTAAAAAAGGAGATTGCGTATCTTGCAATACATCAATCTCCCTCTGAAAAGTTTTTATACTATCTCTTGCAGCTGCTCGGGTTGTATGCATAGAAGTTTTTGCTGTTTAATTCATCCTGCACCATGCGGAGCGCTTCACCGAAACGCTGGAAATGCACAATTTCCCGCTGTCTCAAGAACTTAATCGGGTCTGTAACTTCACAATCTTTAACCAGAGTCAAAATATTGTCATAGGTTTTTCTTGCCTTCTGCTCCGCTGCCATATCCTCATACAAATCGGCAATCGGGTCGCCGGAGGACTGGAACATCGTAGAAGAAAATGGCATCCCGCCGGCTGCCTGCGGCCAGATTCCCAAGGTGTGATCCACATAATATTTTTCAAATCCTGCGGTATCCACTTCATCACATGGAAGATCTTTTACCAACTGGGAAACGATGGTTCCGACAATCTCAACATGCGCTAATTCTTCTGTTGCAATGTCGTTGAGCAGTCCTGCCACCTTTTTGTTTTTTGTACCAAATTTCTGGGACATATAACGGAGGGAGGCTGACAGTTCTCCGTCCGGTCCACCATACTGACTGATAATTACCTGTGCAATTTTCGGATTTCTTGTCTTAATGTTTACCGGATATTGTAAAAATCGATCATAACTATACATTAGCAGTTACCTCCTTCCCAAGGCCATGGATTTGTTGCCCAATCCCAATATTCTTCATTGACGACATCTTCCGCGCTCAATGGTCCATAATGTTCCGTGTATTCTCTCCACGCTTTTTTGCGGATTTTTTTCACTTCGTGATAATAGTCCAGTGCTTCCTGACAATTCGGGTGCGTATCTAAAAATAATTTTACGTCATACATTGCAAAATTGGCTTTCTGAAGAAGCAGCATTAATTTTTCTTTATTCATATTTTCCATTATTTCACCGGCCTTCCTAAATATGGTTTACATAAATCAGCGAAGATGGTTCCATTTTCTAACCCTTCTTCAAGATTAAAAATATTCTTCCACTCCTGCCATGGAACGTAGCCCATGCCAATTTCCATCTTATCAACCGGTTCATTTCCCGGATTGCACCCGTCGCATTTTTTATCGTTCTGAATTCCCATAACCTGACCGTTCATGCCAAAGCCATTGCCGTTTCCCCTGCGGTTCATATTCTGATTGTTACCGGGATATCTGCCGTTCATTGGACCGCGGCCATAATACATATTTCTGCCATTGGAAGGCATCGGACGTCCAGGCATTCCCTGTCCATACGGTCTTCCGTTTTGATTGCAATTACAATCCATACTTTTCTCCCTATTCTTTTTTACAATACTATTTTATGCCTCTTTTTTTGATAGGTTCAAAAGAATGTGATTGGTTTTTGTCACAATGTAGGTTATACTGTAAATAGATTTTTTTAGGAGGAACAGCAGATGCAAAATTGTTTGGTTGCACAATCCGGCGGACCTACGGTTGCCATCAACTCCAGCCTTGCCGGTGTGATTCAGGGCGCTATTGACAGCAGACAGTTTGATAAGGTTTACGGCTCTCTGAATGGCGTACAGGGATTATTGAATGGAAAACTGATGGATTTATCTGAAAAGATTGAAGAGATTCCGATGTTTATTGAACTGCTCAAAAAATCGCCGTCCATGTATCTCGGATCCTGTCGTTATCAGCTGCCGGACTATACGAAAGACGACGCGCCCTATGCCTATATTTTTAATCAACTGAAACAGTTTGACATTCAGGCGTTTTTTTATATCGGTGGAAATGATTCCATGGATACCGTCGCAAAACTCAGCGCCTATGCAAAACAGATCAAAAGTCCGATTCGGTTTGTCGGGATTCCGAAAACCATTGACAATGACCTCTGTGTTACAGACCATACGCCGGGGTACGGTTCAGCGGCAAAATATATCGCTTCTACCTTATTGGAAATCGGACACGATACTTCAATTTATCCGATTCAAAGTGTAACGATTGTTGAAATTATGGGAAGAGATGCCGGATGGCTTGCCGGCGCATCTGCACTTGCCAGAAATGAATACAATCATGCGCCGCATCTGATTTATCTGCCGGAAGTAGTTTTTGACGAGGCAAAATTTATTGAGGATGTCAAGGCTGCTCTCAAAAAATATAATAATATTGTCATTGCAGTTTCTGAAGGTATCAAGGATGCAGACGGAAATTATATCAGCGCCACAACCGCAGTGGAAGATACTTTTGGGCACAGCCAGTTAAGCGGTACCGGAAAATGTCTGGAATACATCATCAAACAAAATCTTCAGATCAAAGTCCGCTCCATAGAAATTAATATTTTGCAGCGGAGCGCTGCGCACTTATCCTCCATAACCGATATCGGTGAGGCGTTCCGTCTTGGGATGCACGCTGTACAGACTGCACTTACCGGACAATCCGGCATTATGGTCACGGCAGTCCGCAGAACGAACAGTCCTTATGTCGTTGATATGGGTGAAACTGATGTCAGAAATGTGGCGGGTCTGATTAAACACGTCCCAAGGGAATGGATTAATGAACAGGGAAATGATGTCACGCAGGAGTTTATTGACTATGCGTATCCTTTAATTTTGGGAGAGCCGGTAGTAAAATATCAACGTGGTATTCCGGATTATCTGAACATTTCGCACTTATATCCGGAACCGTAAAAAAATTTCTATTTGAATATATAAAAAACTCTCTTGTCTTTACAGACAGGAGAGTTTTTTTAACTGAACTGGCCCACAAGGATTCGAACCTTGAAATGCTGGAGTCAGAGTCCAGTGCCTTACCATTTGGCGATGGGCCATTGTCTTGCAACAGTGGATATTTTAACATACACTCTTCTTTATTGCAAGCACTTTTTCTATAAAGATAATGTACAAAAAAATAGTGTCTTACCCTGTCCGAGCCGCGCGCTGTTTTTATATTTTAAAATAAGTAATAAATTCATCATGAACCGGCTTTTTTCTCTCAATTTTGAGAAAAATTGGATGTTTTTTTCTCATATTTATTTCGTAATTTTCTGCTAATTTTCCTGTGTAAAAATGTTTACACAAAGGAATGAAAGAAAAAATGATTTACTTCAAAAGATTCATGAAAGTTATTGTTTTTTGTTTTATTACAGTACTAATGATTTACGGTATTTACCATTTAATGGTTCCAAAATATCGTGAATTCCGCTGGGACAGTACTTCTACTGCCATGGCATATTATGAAATGCCCAAACAGTCCATAGAAGCATTGGTGATTGGTTCGAGTGTCAGCACCGCTGCAGTAGATTCGATGCAGCTTTATACAGACTATGGGATTGCTTCCTATAATCTCAGTCAGATTTCTGAACCGATGGTTGGCACTTATTACTGGATGAAAGAAGTGTACGAAGACCATTTTCCAAAGGTTGTCGTCATTGAAGTCCAGATTGCAACACGACAGAAGGAAAAGCGGGAAGAACTTTACCGCAAAGCTTATGACCATATGAATTTCGGCGTCAATAAATTGAAATGGGCTTACCAGCACTGCAGTACGACGGAAGATGCCAGTTATCTCGATTACTTTTTCCCACTATATATGTTCCATAACCGTTGGAATGAATTGAGCCAGCTGGATTTGGATTATTGCCTTGGAGATATCAATGATTACACGAAAGGCTATAATGCATTGGTGAAAACATATCGTCAGGAGCGGAAGGAATTGGACTTTTCAGACACTGAAAAACTTCCAAAAGGTTATAGTAAAGTAGACTATGCATATCTTGATAAAGTGATTTCTCTCTGCCAGAGTCATGGTTCCGAGGTGGTTCTGTTTAAAACGACAAACACGACATGGACAACCGCCAAACACAATCTGATTCAACAGCTGGCCGACAAAGATGATGTTCCGTTCATTGATTTTAATGATCCCGCTTTGATAAAAAAGATTGGTCTCAATTACGCGACAGACGCCAATGACCGGACGCATCTAAACTATCTCGGCGCTGCAAAGTTAACCGGTTATCTTGGAAAATATCTCACAAAAAATTATGATTTGGAAGATATCAGAAATACGAAAAAAGCAGAAACTTATGAGAACGCGCTTCCGGAATATACCGCATATATGAAAGAGGCAGAAAGCCTGCATCAAAATTATTAGGCGTCCGCGCCTAATAATTTTTTTGCATATACTTCTGCCTCTTTTTCATTGCTATTTCTTTTATAATTGCCGGCCTTTCAAATAATTGGCAAACTGCTGCGCTGTCCTGCCGGAAATTCCGCCGTGGCTCAGTTCCCACTTATTTGCCTCCGCCTTGATTTCTTCATCGGATAAGTTCACGCCCAGACGCCTGCAGAGCGCAATCGCAATCTGAAAATATTCTTTTTGCGATGGCTTTGAATAGTTAATCGTCACTCCAAACCGATGTACTAAGGAAAGCTTTTCCTCCATCGTATCAGAGCGGTGCATTCCATTTTCCTGCTGCACATCGCTGCGGTCATTCCATGTCTCTTTAATCAGATGTCTGCGGTTGGATGTCGCATAAATTAAAATATTTTCCGGCTTCGTCTCCACGCCGCCTTCGATGACCGCTTTCAAAAATTTGTACTCTGTCTCAAATTCTTCAAAAGACAAATCATCCATATAAATAATAAATTTATAATTTCTGTTTTTAATCATGGCGATGACATTGGATAAATCTTTAAACTGATGCTTATAGATTTCTATCATGCGCAGTCCCTGATCATAGTATTCGTTGACAATCGCCTTAATGCTGGTGGACTTTCCGGTTCCGCTGTCCCCAAACAGCAGGCAGTTATTGCACTTTCTTCCATGTACAAACGCTTCTGTGTTGTCTATCAATTTTTTCTTTTGAATTTCATAACCAATCAAATCATCCAGCACAACTTTGTCCATATTGTTAATTGGCTTAAATCGAATCGTCTCTTTGCTGTCGTCAATCCGAAACGCCTTGTTGAGACCAAACATGCCGACGCCGTATGCCTTATAAAATCCTGTGACCTGATCAAAAAATTCCTGTTCGTCTTTCGCCTGTGCCAGCTGCCCGCTTAACTCCTGCACCCGTTCGCTGACATTTTTATTGTACATCAGTTCCGGCTTTACGACTGCCTGATAAGATTCCAGTTTTTCAAAGCAGTCAATGCCCAAGTCTTTTTCCATCGGAGAAAAATCATAGTGAAACAACGCCTGAAACTGTTTAAAATCATTTTTCGCAAAAGAATTTACCGTTCCCTCATTTGCTCCGACTTTCTCACAGGTAAGACTAAATGGATTTTCACTGGTAATCAGCAAAAACGTCAGGTAGTTGTGCCACAGGTTTTTGTCAAATCCATATGCTGTCGCCACCTCCAGAATTTTTTTCACCTGATGGTACAGACGCGTAATAATTTCATCTTTTTGATAGTCGGTCTCCCGATAATCTTTTATAATGTCCGAGAGTTCCATCAGAATAGAACCCTTCGGCATATCCCCATAAATTAACAGTTTCGAAACAATATTGTACATCTATCTTTCTTCCCTCTTTTCAGTACTATTATGGTGCTGATACGCTCTTTTTGTCAACTCCCTATTTTCTGAAATCTTTTGCGGTATGATTTCCATTTTAAAAAAAGTTTTTTGATTTTGATAATACCGCTTTTTATCTTGTCATTTATATCAGAAATGTGATACAATATCCGTATGCAGATATGGTTCATCGGTAGAACACCGGCTTCCCAAGCCGGAGAGGCGGGTTCGATTCCCGTTATCTGCTTTTTTGTATCGTTTCCCATCCTAGATGAGATTTAAAATAAAAGACAGTGCGGCTCTGAAAGCTGCACTGTCTTTTTCATTGAATCAGACAAAATCCGCTATTTACAGTCCTGTGCTGGCATGGAATGTTCTGTGAATAACATCATCCTGCTGTTCCTTTGTTAATTTGATAAAGTTAACAGCATATCCTGAAACACGGATTGTAAGCTGTGGATATTGTTCCGGATGTTTCTGAGCATCAAGCAATGTATCTTTGTTTAATACATTTACGTTTAAGTGATGTCCACCTTTTGATGCATAACCATCCAATAAAGATACTAAGTTATCTACCTGTTGTGTACTTGCTGACATATTTTTTTCCTCCTATTTCTTTTTTATATTTTTTCGGGACTCTTCAAAACCCTTCATCACAATTTTTCTGGCAGCCAGCGCCATTTCTTTGGTGGCCGGCTGTATTCCTTTTAAAGGATAGTCCAGTCCCAGCTGCTCATATTTTGTAATTCCCATATCGTGATATGGTAATATATCTAATGCATTTACATGCCGCAGCGTGCCAATGAATCTGCCTAAGCGGTACAGAGAATCTTTATCCATTGTGACATGCGGTACAACCACATGACGAATCCAGATTTCCTTTCCCTTTTGATCCAGATACCGGGCAAATTTTAAAATATTGTCGTTTGGTCTTTTACATAATTCCAGATGTTTTTCCGGATCAATATGCTTGATATCCAGCATAATCAAATCCGTGACCTCCAACAACCGGTCAACCTTCTTGAGATACTCCTCATTATCCGGCTGAAACATGGTGCCTGAAGTGTCCAGACAGGTATGAATTCCTCTGCGGTGAGCCTCTGCAAATAAATCCGTCAAAAAATCAATCTGCACCATCGGCTCTCCACCTGTTGCCGTGATACCACCGCCTTTATAAAAAGATTTTTTCTTTTCATATTCCGCCATGATATCTTCAACTGTTTTTTCTTCACCACCATTCATGTCCCATGTGTCGGGATTGTGACAGTAGGCGCATCTCATTGGACAGCCCTTAAAAAATACAACCAGTCTGACTCCCGGTCCATCGACGGTTCCAAAACTCTCAATTGAATGAATTCTTCCTGTTCTCACACTACATCACCTTTTATCAGATACGATTGGAAATGCAGCATTACATTTCCAATCGAAAATTGATTAATCCATTAGTCGAGCTTGATACCAAGTTCTTCTGCATCAAGATCTCCAATGATGACATCATCTTTTCCAAGCGCTCCCGGAATAATGGTAAATGTATTTGAAATACCATCCTGAGAATTCATAAATGGAATCTTTGCAACAGAGGAAAGTGATGCTACGGCACCATTTTTATCTCTTCCGTGAAGTGGATTTGCTCCCGGTGCAAATGGCTGTCCGGCTCTTCTTCCGTCCGGTGTATTTCCTGTATTCTTACCATAAGTTACATTAGAGGTAATTGTAAGAATAGACTGTGTCGGAATACCGTCTCTGTATGTGTGCTGCTGTCTTAAGTAGCTCATGAATTTGTTTACAATCTGAACTGCAATCTCGTCTACTCTATCATCATCATTACCATATTTCGGGAATTCTCCCTCGATTTCAAAGTCTACTGCGACTCCGTCCTCGTCTCTGATTGGCTTAACCTTTGCATATTTGATTGCTGAAAGGGAATCGGCAACGATTGAAAGTCCTGCAACACCGGTTGCAAACCATCTCTTAACCTTTGCGTCATGCAGAGCCATCTGAATTCTCTCATAAGAATATTTATCATGCATATAGTGGATGCAGTTTAATGCGCTGACATAAACTTTTGCAAGCCATTTCATCATGTCGTCAAATTTATCCATTACATCATCATAATCAAGGTACTCTGTCGTAATTGGTCTGTACTTCGGTCCTACCTGTACTTTAGTCTTTTCGTCTACACCGCCGTTGATTGCGTATAACAGACATTTTGCAAGGTTTGCTCTTGCGCCAAAGAACTGCATTTCCTTACCAATTCTCATAGAAGATACACAACATGCGATACCATAATCATCGCCATGTGTTACTCTCATCAAATCATCATTTTCATACTGAACTGATGAATATTCAATAGAAATCTTTGCACAGTATCTCTTGAAGTTTTCCGGAAGTCTTTGTGACCAGAGAACTGTCAAGTTTGGTTCCGGAGCTGCACCGAGGTTTTCTAATGTATGCAGATATCTGAAAGACATCTTTGTAACCATGTGACGTCCGTCAATACCTACGCCACCGATAGATTCTGTAACCCAAACCGGATCGCCTGCAAAAATCTGATTGTACTCAGGAGTTCTTGCAAACTTCACACATCTTAACTTCATGATAAAGTGATCGATGAATTCCTGAATCTGTTCTTCTGTAAAGGTTCCGTTTGCCAAATCTCTTTCTGCGTAGCAGTCGATAAATGTAGAAGTACGTCCCAGTGACATTGCAGCGCCGTTCTGTTCCTTCACTGCTGCAAGATATCCAAGATATGTCCACTGAATAGCTTCCTGAACGTTCTGTGCAGGTCTGGAAATATCAAATCCATAGATTTCACCTAACTGCTTTAACTCGCCCAGCGCACGAATCTGTTCAGAATATTCTTCTCTATCACGAATAACTTCTGCAGTCATCGTCATCAGGTCGGTATCTGCTTTCTGATTCTTTTTATCTTCGATTAATGCGTCAATACCATAGAGCGCTACTCTTCTGTAATCGCCGATGATACGTCCACGTCCATATGCATCCGGAAGACCGGTTACGATATGGTTAGAACGGCATACTCTGATTTCCGGTGTGTATGCATCAAATACACCTGCATTATGTGTCTTTCTATAATTTGTATAGAAATCTACCACTTCAGGATCTACTTCGTATCCATTGTCTGAGCATGCTTTCATTGCCATACGGATACCACCGTTTACCTGAAGGCCTCTCTTAAATGGTACATCTGTCTGAAAACCAACAATTGTTTCTTTTTCCTTATTCAAATAGCCGGCGCCATGTGATGTAATCGTCTGAACCACTTTCGTGTCCATATCTAATACACCGCCTGCTTCTCTTTCCTTCTTCTGAAGGTCAAGCACCTGTTCCCATAACTCTGTTGTAGCCTGTGTCGGTCCTGCGAGAAAACTTGCATCCCCATCATAAGGAGTGTAGTTTTTCTGGATAAAGTCTCTGACATTGATCTCTTTTTCCCAAGCGCCGCCGACAAATCCTGTCCACTCTTCTCTCATTTCTTTTTCCTCCTAAAAAAATTATTTGTAAGTAAAGCTAAAATCGGATAGTGTCCTATCCTCATGCGCGCCATCGGCAATGAACTTCCAAAAATTTCGGACTCACCACCCACGCAATATGGTAAACGAGCATCCCAAAAAGGTATACTCATTACTCATGAATAAATTAACAAAACGTAAGAAGGTCTTCCACTTCTTTTCTCTTTGGAGCAGCCGGTTCCTCTGACGGATATCCGACAGCAACAAGCGACATCAAAAGCTGTCCCTCAGGAACCTGAAGAATTTCCTGCGCTTTGTCTATATCATAAAGACCCATAATAACTGTCCCCAGTCCTTTATCATGGGCTGCCAGACACAATGTCTGCGTGGCAATCCCATTGTCAAAAGCCTGCCAGTTATCTTCCCGGATGGTGGAATAACTACCATCGCGTTCAAAACCGGAGCGTTTGTCCACGATTAAAGTGGCAATCACAACCGGAGCCGAATCAATAATCGACTGATTGTGCTGCGCACAACATTCTTTGGACAATCTGCCCTTGAGTTCCGGGTCTGTTATGGCAATGTATCGTGTAGTTTGTGAATTTTTCCATGAAGGCGCGAAAGCTGCTGCAGAGACAATTTCCTGAATAAGTTCCTTTGAAACTTTTTCTCCTGTGTACTTTCTGACACTTCTTCTGGTTTTAATACATGTGATTGTATCCATAAATATACCTCCTGATTTCTTTTGTTTCGTGGAAGCATTTATGCCGCGCCTGACAGGGATTTTTGTATTCCAATGAAAGGCGCAGTTCACCCATAAACAGCCATTTTCACTAACTGTGATTAATATAACACTTTATTTCACGTTTTGCAACGTTTAAGGCGCAACAAAAATCCTTTTTATTTCCAATTAAGCCGATGTAGATGTCCCTCCGTCTGCATTCCCGCAAAATCATTTTGCCGCAGCGCCTCATAAAGTACAATGGCAACGGAATTGGCCAGATTCAGGGAACGGATCTCCCAATTCATTGGGATTCGGATACAGGCGTCCCGGTTTTCCACCAGAATTTCTTCCGGAATTCCCGCGCTTTCCTTTCCAAACATAATAAAATCGTCTTTACAAAACGATACGTCTGTATAGCGTTTTGGCGCCTTTGTAGTGGCATACCAGATTTTTGCATTCGGATTCTGGTTTTGAAAATCAAGATAACTGTCATAGACCGTTACATCGAGTTTGTCCCAGTAATCCATACCCGCTCTTTTTAAATTTTTTTCGTTAATCCGAAATCCCATCGGTTCAATCAGATGCAGTTTTGTGCCTGTGGCGCAGCAGGTTCTTCCTATATTTCCGGTATTCTGTGGAATTTCCGGTTCGAGCAACACAATATTCATGAAAATCTCCTCTTTAGAATACAAAAGGTGAAAAGGAACCACTTTTCACCTTTGTCTGTTTTTATCATTCCACGCGCTGTGATTTTTATTCTGCCTGCGTTTTCATTCCGCCTGCAATCTTATTTTGCCTGCGATTTTACTCCGCCTGCAATTTTATTCTGCCTGCGTTTTTTCCTGCTGTTCCTTTTCCAGCCGTTCTACAAAACGCCGCACTCTCTCCAGCGCAATTTTCAAATTTTCCAGAGAGTACGCATAGGAAATCCGCAAAAATCCCTCGCCGCATTCGCCAAATGCAGTGCCCGGCACAACGGCAATTTTTTCTTCCTGAAGCAGACGGTTTGCAAATTCCTCCGACGTCAGTCCGAATTTGCGGATACTTGGGAACATGTAAAATGCGCCGTACGGTTCAAAACATTCCAGTCCCATCTCGTGGAATTCATGCAGCAGATATCTGCGCCGGTGATTGTAGGATTCCTTCATGCGTTCCACGTCCTTGTCACCATGACGGAGAGCTTCTACCGCCGCATACTGGCTGGTCGTCGGTGCGCACATGATGGCAAACTGATGAATTTTTGTCATCTGTTCCATAATCGCTGCCGGCGCCGCCGCATATCCCAGTCTCCAGCCGGTCATCGCATACGCTTTTGAAAATCCATTGATAACCACAGTCCGTTCTCTCATACCCGGAAACTGCGCAATCGAACAATGTTCTCCCTTATATGTAAGTTCGGAATAAATTTCGTCTGACAGGACAAAAAGGTCTTTTTCTACACAAATCTCGGCAATGGCAGCCAGATCTTCCTTTTCCATAATGGCGCCCGTCGGATTGTTCGGAAACGGAAGCACGAGAATTTTCGTTTTATCCGTCAGATTTTGCAGCACCTCCTCTTTTGTCAGGCGGAACTGGTTTTCTTCTTTTAACGGAATTGTGACCGGCACTCCATGGGTAAGCTCCACGCATGGAACGTAGGACACATAACAGGGTTCCGGTATCAGCACTTCGTCTCCCGGATCAATCATCGCGCGCAGGGCAATGTCAATCGCCTCACTCCCGCCAACGGTAATCAGCACCTCGCTGTTGTAATCATAGTCCAGTCCGAGTTTTCTCTTTAAATAATTGCAGATTTCAATTCTTAATTCCTTTAATCCGGAATTGGACGTATAAAAGGTGCGTCCTTTTTCGAGAGAATAAATTCCTTCCTCTCTGATGTGCCATGGGGTATCAAAATCCGGCTCGCCCACGCCCAGCGAAATAGCGTCTTTCATTTCGCTTACAATATCAAAAAATTTCCGAATACCCGATGGCTTAATCTCTTTAATCTTTTGTGATAATGGATCTCTCATTACGGCGTCACCAAAATCCTTTCCTCAGTATCAGCAAGCACCGTTCCGTAATCCTTATATTTTTTCAGAATAAAGTGCGTCGCTGTGTTTAATATCGAATCCAGTGTGGAAAGTTTGTTTGTCACAAACTGGGCGATTTCCTTCATGGTGCTTTCTTCTATCAGCAAGGTAAAATCAAATCCGCCGGACATCAGATAGACCGCTTTGACTTCATCGTAGCGCATCATACGCTCTGCAATCTCGTCAAAACCGGATCCGCGCTGCGGCGTTACGCGCACTTCAATCAGCGCCGTAACTCTTTCCTCGCTGGTTTTTTCCCAGTCAATCAGCGTATAATATCCGCAGATGATTTTTTCCTGTTCCATCTCCGCTATGGCATTGGCAACCTCCGCCTCTGTCTTCCCCAACAGAATCGCCGCTTCTTTCAGGTCAATTCTCGCATTTTTTTCAATCAAACGTAAAATTTCTTCTCGCATTGCCAATCTCCTTTTTTATAAAAATTGATATAATTCATCACCCTTCGGGGGTTCTAAATATCTGGTTTCATCACCATTTCTGACTATTTTATCATTATCTGCGGTGATTTGTCCAATCACAGAAGCAAAAACATCTGCTTCTCTTAATTTTTCTGCAAGTTCCTGTCCATTTTCACAGACAATCAAAATACTTCCGCTTCCCTCCAGCTGATATGGATTGATGTCAAAAAATTCTGCTGCTTCTATCGTATGCTGCCATACCGGAAATTGTTTCAAGTCGACACAAATTCCTTTATTGCAGCAGTTTCCGAGTTCCCAGAGAGCGCTAAACACTCCTCCGTCTGAAATATTGTGCAGATAAACCGGATGTTCCCGAAGCGCTGTCTGCGCCGCTTTTTCTACAGACAGCAAATCGAAAAGATGCAGGCATTCTTTTACGAAACCCTGATGGAATTTTTCCTTTAACCGGCTTTCAAACATCCGGCACAGGATTGCCGTGCCGCCAACGCCGACTGCCCCCGCCATCACGATGTCCATTCCCGGCTTTACATTTTTGGATGAAAATGTCCTGTCCGAAGTGCCAAGGACTGTAAGATGCGCAATCACCTCTCCCACAATGCCTTTGTAAACTCTGACCTGGGCAATTGGAATCTGTTTCTTTTCTGTGGCAAGATGGAATGCCTGAATTTTCTTTCCCAGCTGTTTCTCATCATATTTTTCCGGAACGTTGATTTCTAATTGAATGGATTTTGGGACGCCGCCTTTTTCACAGAGAGCGTTCACGGTTTTTTGAAGATAGTATGCTTCACAGTCCTGAAACCATTTTAAAATACAATTAGAAGACATTACAAGAGTAATGTCTTCTAATGAAACTGTGGCTGCATCTACGCCGGGTTTTAAACCTTCAGAGATGGAGCCCAATTTTTTTAAAACTGAACGTGTATAAGAAATCTCCGGATATTTTCCTATCTTCATATATACCGCCTCTGATTCTATTTTTATTCATCCTGTGCTGTCGTACCTTTTTTTGCTGTTTTCTTTGTCTGTTTTGTTGTCTGAGGTTCTGAAGCTTCTTTTATCTCTTTTTCTGTCGGCTTTTCTTTCGGGTCCTTTTCCTTCGTTGTTTTTTCCTCAGTCGTCTTTTCTTCTGTTCCGGTTCCTTTAATCACTTTTCTTGGAGACATCGCGTAGGTGCTTGTATGCAGTTTTTCCCGGCTGACCTCTTCGCCGTCTTCATAAACAACTTTATACAGCTCCGCTACATATCCTACGTGTCCATCGCTTTCCACCGACTTGTATCCTTTCGGTTTGGATGAATCTTTTGTAACCTTGTCTTTTACCGGAATGGTCTTTGTTGTCACGCTGACATATTCAACCGAACGGTTTTCCGGCCGGGTGTCATGTCCATAGATTTTGAAAGTCAGCTGACCTGATTCATAAATGCCGCGAATATAAATCGGGGCATCCGTATCATTTCTAAATTTTAAATCTTTATAGTCTCCCGCCAACGCTGCATCTGCGGCACGTTCGACATATGACACAGACATTGAATGGGAATAGCGTTCTATGACAGTAATCTCTGCGCGAAGCAGCGCGTTGTACAGCGTGCTGGATACCTGACAGATTCCGCCGCCAAGACTATCCACAACCTCGCCTTCGGCATAAGTTCCTGCCGGATACCATCCGTTCTCTTCAGTCCACGGCGCGTAAACTTCATTGCAGGACAATGTTTCTCCCGGATATAAAATTTTTCCGTCCATTTTTTCCACGCCGTTTTTGATATTCATGTTTCTGTTTTCATAAGGGCCGCCCACCGTAAAAGTCGTGGAGAAAGAGCCCATTGCAACGTCGGATATTTTTTCTAAGTCCTTTTCCGTATATTTTGGCGTTGTCGTTTTTACGACAGCGGATACGGACAACTCCGCACCTTCCTGCCAGTCGCCATCTACACATTCGCGGATTTTTTCGGAGGTCGTTTTATAATCCACTTCATATCCGTTTTGTTCCGGAATAATTTCAAATCCATTTCCGGTAAACTTCAAAGATGCGTTTTGGGCATCCAGATCATATGCTTCACATTGCTTTTTTAGATTATCCGATAAATTCTGATCTTTTACTGAAATATCAATATCATAGACCTGTCCATGATTTTGCAAAGCAAGACGGTCTTTAAACCGCTTAATAATATTTCCCTTTTTTCCTGCTCCGATTGCTTCCTCTATTACATAATTGTCAGACCAGCGGTATCCCAGTTTTTTTAAAGAAACTTTTGCTACGTTATCCCCGATTTGCAAACGGACCTTTGTGCTGAGTTTTTGATCGACAACCTCTTTTACGGCTTTTTCAGCTTTCTGATAATTCATTCCGCCGACATCAATCCCACCGATTCTGATTCCATCTTCCATGGTGTCTTCTGTTTGTTCTGCAGCATAAACCTGCGTGGCGCCTGCAGCAAAAACCGCACATACAGCAAGCAGTAAAACGCCTTTAACCCACTTCATCTTTCTGCCTCCAAATCATGATCAATAATAAATTAGTGTGACTACCATTGCCACTACCAATAGTATGGCAATTGTTCCCGCTATAATTCTCTGGTTTTTCTTGTTATAAAAAAAATTCATTTTGCTCTCCTTTTCCATGATGACATAATACACCATCATCTCTCGTAGTATATCATAACAATCCCAAATGACCTAGTAGAAAATTCGACCTTTTTCTGAAAGAATTTTGTCTATTTTTTTGGACGCCTCATTTTTTGACAGAGATTCAATATCATAATCAATCGCAATCTTATGATATGCAATCAAATCCGATAGATATGATTTCTGCCGGTCTGTAATCGGCTGCATTTTTTTCGCGCGGTAATTTAATTCGTATGGCTCAAAAACTTTTGGGTAATCTGCGCTGAATTTTTCTGCGAGAATCCAATACAATTTTGAGGTGACGCTGGCGTCATTGAACGCACGGTGATGGTGTTCCTCCTGTATGCCAAAATAAGTGCACAGATATTCCAGTCCTCTGCTTTGAAGTTCCGGCAGCGTTTTTCTCGCTATTTTTAACGTGTCGATGCCAGACTTCTGAAACTCGATTCCCAAATTGAGGGCATTCTGTTTCAGAAATCCATAATCAAACATAATATTATGTCCCATCAAAACGTCTTCTTTTGCAAAAGCAATAAACTCCGGAAGCACTTCGTCTATCTCAGGCCTGCCTGCAAGCATTTCATCGGTAATGCCCGTCAGTTCCGTAATATAGGGAGGAAGCAGAACGCCCGGAGAAATCAAACTGGAAAACGTCCCTGCTACTTTCCCGTCCCGCACTCTGACTGCACCAATCTCTATGATTTTGTCCCATTTTGCGTTGACGCCGGTAGTTTCGATATCAACGCATACATAATCTTTAATCATATCATTTCCCTTTTGCAAAAACCGTATGCGCCCCAAATAGTCCGGCCGCATGAATGTCCGGCTTTTTGTGTATTTCAAGAATAATCCATTGCATGGAAATTGTCAAAACCGTTCTTTCTATGTTAGAATAAATGAAAATAAAAATCATGAAAGCGACCGGTGTATTATGAATTTAAAAGACTATCATCTGGTCTGGAGCGATGAGTTTGATTATGAAGGCGCTCCGGATCCCGAAAAATGGAATTTTGAAACAGGAAATTTTCAATGGCCGAACAAAGAATTACAGGCGTATTCCGACAGACCTGCGAATGTTTTTGTAAAAAATAATCAACTGACGATCTGCTCCCTGAAAGAGCGGGACGGAGAGCGTGAATACACTTCCGCAAAACTGGTTACGCGTGGAAAGGCGTGCTGGCAGTACGGATATTTTGATATCCGCGCAAAGTTTCCGAAAGGCGCAGGGTGCTGGCCGGCTATCTGGCTGATGCCTTACCGCAAACACAAACCCGTACCTGCGGGCGTGCCCGTCCGCGCAGACGGAAGACCGGATTTTAAAAATTTTACGGAGGAAGATTTTAAAAAATTCCCAAGACCGGATATCAAAGACCGCTGGCCAAACTGTGGTGAAATTGATTTGGTGGAGTATATCGGAAGAAAACCAAACAGCCTTTTGTTCAGTCTCCACTCCGGCAGACATAACCATCAGCGCCGCGATACTGTTCCTTACACCACCGTCGTTGATTTCCCGGAAGGATTTTTTGACGAGTTTCACAATTATTCGATGGAATGGACGCCGGATTATTTTGAATATTTTGTCGACGGCGTCAGTTACTGCCGATACAATAAAACGGACGATCCAATCGATCAGGGATATGATTCATGGCCTTTTGATAAGCCGTTTTATCTGATCATGAATACCGCTGTGGGCGGTGGTCTGGGCGGGCCGGTTGACAATCGTATGCTGCCGTATTTATTTGAAATTGAATATGTACGGGTATATCAGAAATAGTACAGTCCGGTTTTTATGGCAAACAAAAAAAGCGGGTGATGGGAATCGAACCCACATATCCAGCTTGGAAGGCTGGTGTTCTACCACTGAACTACACCCGCAATGATTTATTGCCCTGTTATATTATCCCATCGCTTTTCTTTTGTCAAGTTTTAACCGCAAAAGAAAGTCTGAACAGCAAAATCAATTATCTTGAAATTTTAAATTCAACCCCTCACTCATTTTTCCGTTGAATTTAATCTTACAAACACCACCGTTGATT
>CANQMA010000031.1 GCA_947624875.1 uncultured Lachnospiraceae bacterium | reverse complement strand
ATTCGTGAGGAACACGAATTCTTCCTTGTTTTGGTTCAAGATTGCAAACGAACGTTAGTGAGTTTCGCAATTACCTAAACATCTATATTTTATTATATCAATCACCCACTTTGATGTATAGTATAAAAAGTTTATAAATCAGGGGATTACTCAAACTTTTTGATTAAGTGCTATAATTGTACTATCTATCAGAATATGGTAAAATATTTATAAATTTAATTTTAGGAGGGTTGTTTATGGTACAACAGAGAAACATTGCAGCATGTATTGTTTTTTCAATTATTACCTGTGGAATTTATTCATTATACTGGTTTATTGTGCTGACCGATGAAGCGAACGCAATCTCACAGGATTCGAATAACACATCCGGTGGAATTGCCTTATTGCTCACCATTGTGACATGTAATATTTATGGATTGTACTGGATGTACAAGCAGGGTGAAAAACTTGACAACGCAAAAATAGAGAGAGGAATTCCTTCCAGCAATTCAGGCATTCTCTATCTCATTCTTTCCCTGTTGGGATTGAATATTATATCCTATGCGCTGATGCAGAATGAATTAAATAAACTTGCATCATGATGAAAAAGAGATTTTTTCAAATAGGAAAATACTTCATCATTGTTATAATGATTGGACTTATATATGCCGGAATCTGTACCTATACAGGTTTCGGCATTCCCTGTGTATTTCATTCCATTACAGGATTAAAATGTCCCGGGTGTGGACTAACACATATGTTCCTTGCATTATTACATCTTGATTTCAAAACTGCTTATCTTGAAAATCAGTTTCTATTTCTTTTACTGCCACTGTTTGGTCTTGCAGCCTGTTTTCACGCTGTACAGTACATCCGCAGTGGAACAGTCAAAAGATTCAGGGGAGAAAATGCGCTCGCATATTTTCTAATTGGAATGCTCATACTGTGGGGGATTTTCAGAAATCTGCCGCTGTAATGGCAGCATAAACTGCTTGATGGATTCAACGCTTCTATTGGGTAATATCAATTTATAAAGGTTAAATATAAGAGATTTCTATGAGAACAAAACAGATTCAAAAATCAATGATTTTACTGCTAACCGCTCTGATCTGGGGAATTGCCTTTGTTGCGCAGAGCGAAGGCGGCAATGCAGTCGGTCCTTATAGTTTTAACAGCATCCGCTCCTTTATCGGGGCGTTTGTCTTGATTCCAGTCATCCTATTCATTCAGAAGAAAGGATATTCCGACAAAATGCCGAAAACAAAGGAAGACTGGAAGGTGCATTTATGCGGTGGATTTTGCTGTGGAATTGCCCTGTGTCTGGCATCTAACGTCCAGCAGCTTGGTCTTTTTTTTGGCAGCACTCCGGGAAAGGCGGGTTTTCTCACTGCCTGTTATATTCTAATCGTGCCGGTCCTGGGATTTTTTGTGCGGAAAAAATGCGGATGGAACGTCCTTGTCGGCGTACTGGCTGCTCTATTGGGACTTTATTTTTTATGCATTCCCAAAAATTCCTTTGCGCTGCATTTTTCGGATGCGCTGCTGCTGCTATGCGCGTTCATATTTTCATTTCATATTTTAATCATTGATTACTTTTCTCCAAAAACAGACGGGGTTTTGATGTCCTGTATTCAGTTTCTGGTGTGTGGCATCTTTTCTGCCATTCCCGCAGTCCTGACAGACATTCCATCGATGGGCTTCCACCGCTGGCTGATGAGTTTTTCATCATGGGATGCTTGGATTCCAATCTTATATGCCGGCATTTTTTCCTGTGGCATCGCCTATACCTTACAGATTATCGGTCAGAACGGGCTAAATCCTACGATTGCTTCGCTGATGATGAGTTTTGAATCTGTCTTTTCTGTTCTTGCCGGTTGGATTCTTTTAGGAGACCGGCTTGAGGCGCGCGAGATTCTGGGTTGTATTTTGATGTTCGGCGCCATTATCCTGGCACAGATTCCGGTTGGAACACAGAAAAAAGCAACGGAAACGTAAAGCCGTAACCGTTGCTTTTTCTATTGAAATATCATAAATCTTTTTTACAAAATTTCTTAAGCATTTAATACCGCCCTGAGGAAATCCTGTGTTCTTGGATTTTGCGGATGGTCAAAAATCTGTTCCGGCGTTCCCTCTTCAATGATTTTTCCCTCATCCATGAAGATTACTCTTGTCGCCACTTCCCTGGCAAATCCCATTTCATGCGTTACGACAGCCATCGTCATGCCGTCCCTTGCCAGTCCTTTCATAACATTTAATACTTCTCCAACCATTTCCGGATCTAAAGCGGAAGTCGGCTCGTCAAAAAGCATAATGTCCGGATTCATGCAGAGCGCCCTTGCAATCGCAACTCTCTGCTTCTGTCCGCCGGAAAGCTGCGACGGATACGCCATTGCCCTGTCAGAAAGATTGACGGTTTCGAGTAATTCTCTCGCTCTTTGCTCCGCTTCTTCTTTTGTTTTTTTCAAAAGTTTTACCGGCGCTATCGTCATGTTTTTTAACACCGTCATATGCGGAAACAGATTAAAATGCTGGAAAACCATGCCCATTTTTTGTCTGTGCTTATTGATATCTGTCTTTTTATCTGTAATGTCAACACCTTCCACAATAATCTTGCCCTCTGTCGGAATTTCAAGAAGATTGAGCGAGCGGAGCAGGGTGGACTTGCCGCTTCCGGAAGGCCCGATAATTACAACGACTTCTCCCGCCTGAATTTCCAAATCAATGCCGTCCAAAGCCTTGATTGCTCCATCTTTATAATATTTTTTCACATGGTCTACCACAATCAGATTACCGTTCGTCATTTCGGAGCCTCCTTTCCAGTTTTCCTATCAGCCATGTAAAGAACATGACAAGAATTAAATAGATTACCGCCACCGTAATCAACGGCATAAAAGGTGAATACGTCGCCGCTCTGATTTTATCTCCGGCCTTCGTCAAATCCATCAGTGCAATGTAACCGCTGACGGCAGTTTCCTTCAAAAGCACAATAAATTCGTTTGCCAATGCAGGCAGCACATTCTTTAACGCCTGCGGCACAATAATATAGAGCATCGTATGTAAATAGTTAAATCCGAGACTCCGTCCTGCCTCAAACTGTCCCTGATCAATCGACATAATACCGCTTCGGATAATTTCTGCCACATAAGCGCCCGAATTGACGCCAAATGCCAACGCCGCAATCAAAATCTTGTTATTTGATGAGACAAATATAATATAGTACATAATCATAATTTGTACGACTACCGGAGTGCCGCGAATAACAGTCAGATAGATTTTACAGATTGTATTGAGTAACAGCAGAATCAATTTCCCAATTCCGTTTCTCATTTCGCTGTATGTCTTGTCATAGGTTGACCGGATTGCCGCAATGATTGACCCGAGAAGTACACCAATCATCAATGCAAAAAATGTAACGATCAATGTATTTTTCAGACCCTCTACATATAGCATCCAGTTGTCATTATCAAGAAAGGTCAGTTGAAACTGATCTCTTAGAGACATTGCCATATTTGTATGTAAATGATTGACAAATCCAAGCATATTTCCCTCCTGCTTTCATTTTCATAAAATGAAAGAGTTTCCAAAAAGGAAACTCTTTACAAATTATTCTGCCTTGATATATTTATCTACAATTTTCTGTAATGTACCGTCCTCTTTTAACTCCTTGAGCGCAGTATTGATTTTGTCTTTTAACTCGGCATTGTCCTTAGAAACGGCAATCGCATATTCTTCTGTGACATATTCCGTATCCAAAATCTTCAGCCCTTCATTTGCCTCAACAAATTTCTTTGCCGGCTCATTGTCAATGACAACGCAGTCAATCTTTCCGGAAACAAGCGCCTGCACTGCGTCAGCGCCCTTGTTGTATTCTTCTACCGTACCGGATTTATTTGCCTTAAAATCATCTGTGACAAAGATATCTCCTGTCGTGCCAAGCTGTACGCCTGCTTTAATGCCTGCTCCTTCCACAAACAAATCATCGACACTCTTAATCTTAGAGTCTTCCTTTACAATAATTACCTGAACTGCCTGTGCATAACTATCTGTAAAGTCTACGCTCTTTAAGCGGTCTTCGGTAACCGTCATGCCGGCAACGCCAATATCCTGTTTTCCGGATACGACTGCAGGAACAATACTGTCAAACTCCATGTCTTCAACCACAAGTTCCATATCCAGTTTGTCAGCCACAGCCTGCGCCATCTCCACATCAATTCCCACGATATCCTGTCCCTCACGATACTCATACGGTGGAAATTCAGCATTCGTAGCCATCTTTAACTGCGCCTTTTTTCCGGATTCCTCACTCTTTTCTTCACTGCCGCAAGCAGTAAACATCGTCATGGTCAGAGCCATCACGAGAAGTAATGATAAAATTTTCTTCATAATTTTCTTCCTCCTAAAAATTTTCGTTCAAAATAATACTTCATTATTATACAGAATTTCCCATTTCATTGCAAGCAAAAGACTCTGCACCTATAACGCCGAATCTTTGTAACTTTATTTGTTCTATATTTTGCTGTTCCTTCCTTTGTTTTCATTTATCTTTGCAGACATTCCTTTTTCTTATGCTTATGGATTCAATGCCTGTCCGTATTTTACCGGCGTTTCACGACCCTGTTTTGTCGTCTCAAACAACTGCTGTGGCAGAGTGATCTGGTCTTTTTCGAGCAAAACGACAATCGTAGAACCGCCATAGAGAAACATTCCTTTTTCCTCTCCACGCGTCACCGTGCCCGAATGTTTATAATTGACAATTTTTCCGATCATCATGGCTCCAACTTCAATCTGCGCCATCCTGCCAAAATTTTTAGAATCGAGAATCGTATATTCCCTGCTGTTTTGCACAAAAACCGGATAACGTTCCATCGCTATCGGGCGCACGGTATGCAGTCTTCCACTAATCGCCCTGTTTTCTAAAATCTCACCATCATCAACAAATCCGTAACGGTGGTAATTGTCGACGCAGAGGCGAAATACAAGACATACGCCGCCTTGATAATCCGGCGCTTTTTTACTTCCCTGAAGAAGGTCTGATACTCTGTACCGGCTTCTTTTTATTTCAAACGAAGAATCCTCTCCGATATGATACGCCGACAGCCTTGCGTCGCAGGGAGCAATCAGTTTGTCCGGCTGCTGGCACACAGGTCTTTTTTCTTTTATAATTTTCCGCGTAAAGCACTCATTAAAATTTTTGTACTCCTGCGGTTCATATTCGCTCAAATCAATTCCTGCTTTTTTGATAAACCCTTTGATATGAATTTTAGAAATTCTGCAATCCATATAAGCCCCTGCTATCTTAGACAGAAAAGGGGCTGTCAGCAGTTTCAGTACCATGCGTCCCGGTACTGTATGATATAAAAAGCGAAGTATTTTTGTTTCTTTTTTATCTTCCATAACCGGTCAACCACACCACGACAACAGCGATAAATTCCAATGCTCCGAACACGAGCGATGCGCAAATCAGGCCGTTTCCCCATTTTTTCATTTTAAATTTCAGCACAAATAAAATGGCAACAATCACAAGAAGGATATAATAAACATAGGATATGTTGATATGATTGATATAAAACAGATGCCGAATCAACAGATAGGATGGGAAAATCAAAGCTGTACTCGTCACCGGCAGTCCGTAATAAATCTTTTCTTCCACATCGCCGCCCTGCGTTTCCTCCACAGTAACATTAAAATATGCCAGCCGGATCAGGGCGCACAGTACAAACAATGCGCTCAATGCGATAATAATTCCAAGCGGAACACCTGCCAGCATTGTTTTCCGTCCGCCTTCCAAATCGAACAGATCTCTCTTATACAATGCAAATCCAATGCATACAGGCAGCACGCCAAATGCAATTAAATCGGCAAGCGAATCAATCTGCACGCCAAATTCTTTTTCCAACGGCGTTCTGTTCTTTTTGCTCCGGGCAATCTTCCCGTCAAAAGTATCGCACAATCCGCAGCAGAGCAGTAGTAACGCTCCAATATAAGGATGTCCAAATTTTGTGAGGGAAATAATAATCCCCGAAACTGCCAAGATTAAAGAACAATATGTTAGTATCACCGTATAATCATAAATACCTATAATCTTATTTTTCATTTTTCTTTTGCTTACTCCCTTTCAATCCTTTAATCACATAGACCGCCAATGTCAGTATACCACAAACGATAACGCTGCTGTAAAAAGAGATTCCTCTGCTTAGTAATTCTATATTGACAGGATCTTTCACAATCTCTCCAAAACCGTCGATGAACAGATAGTCTGCAACGCCGACCGCCCCTGGAATCGGAATCGTATTCGAACCGAGCACTACATAGCCCTGCGTCATGAAAATTTTCCATAATTTGGATACATCCCCATAAAATGCCATGTATACGCAGACCGTCACGAGCATTTGCGATATCCGCTGCAGAATATTGTAAAAAAATGCCTTCATCATATTTCGTTTATTGTGGACAATGGCTCCGGCGCACTCCTTATACTTCGCTTCCGCCCGTTCCAGCCGCTTCCAGATACCTTCCGTCCGCTTCATCAGATGCATTTTATGGAGCAGCTTAATGCCCCACTCTGCAATTTTCATAATAATTTTTTCTTTAAAGACCAAAAGCAGAAAAACTGCAACCAGAACAATCTGTGCCAGAAAACCAATGATAATCAAAATCACAGAAATGCTGTCGAAACTTCCGAGTGTCCGATGCGCAAAGAGGAAGCAGACAATGCCCAAAACAATCAGCGTCATTGCATACAGCGAAATATTCAGCAGAAGCACGATTGTCGTGACCGGCGTAGGAATCCCGTCGCCTATCATAAACACTGCCGCTGCCGGCTGTCCTCCGGTTGCAGATGGCGTAATGGCTGAAAAATAAATATCCGATGAAGAATAAACCAGATTCTTTTTCCGGCTTTTTCTGTAACCAAACATCCCGGTTAGCGTCCGTATCGCCAGCGCTTCAAAGTAAATAAAACCGAACATGCCGAGAAAGGCAAGCAAAATCCACCACAAATCGGCCCCGGCGATAAAGTCCCCAAACCCCTTCATGGTAAACGATTTACTTTGTTTTGTTATGACATAAATGGTAAAAATAACTAAAGCCAGAAAAACAAAGGACCATAGTATTTTCTTTTTAACACTTTTCATAATTCACCGTTTTTTTCTCTAACTTATAATAGAAGCGATAAATCTTCCATTTTTTGGAAACAAACAAACCAAACTCTGCTGCCAGAATTCCTCCGAAAATATCTACAATCAAATGCTGTTTTGTAAATAGAACAGAGGCAAAGATAATCAATGCCGCGAAAAACATTGCAATACGGTATGTCTTTCCTACCTTTTTACAGTAAAATGACGTTCGAAACAGCAGCCAGTTTAACATACAGTGAATCGATGGAAACAGATTGTTTGGCTCGTCAACAGCGTAAACAAGCTTTGTGAGCTGCTCACTGAAACTGTTTCCTGTAATCTCCGGTCTGACAATCTGAGCAGGGAGAAAAATAAAAAAGATAAGACAGATTACTTTTGCAATCTGTTCCGCCGTCATCACCTCATAACAGACTTGACGGCTCTCCCTTCCTATGATAATAAAGCCAAGAATCCATGTGACATATGCCAACACATAGGGAATCATAAAAAATGGAATTATCGGAATGCTGTGGTCCAGCGGAATACTTAAATCATAATGATACAGTCTGTCTGTAAACGGTCTGGTTCCAAAATAGACAAACGCATTAAATCCGATTGATATAATCATAGGCAAAAAGGCATATTTCGGTAAAATTTTATATAATTTTTCCATCATATTTTTAAACCTCATCCGCAAAACAGTTTTCTCATGCCATATCAAATGGCAAGCATAGCAAACCTGTATTACAATCCTTATGAATTATATCACTAAATTTTATTTTTTGCACCCCTATATCAACGCTGCCTGTTTTTTCATGATTGTGCCTAATATTTTTTTGAAAAGACTTCCTTTTTTGACAAAAAAGACATTGACATCCCATAAAAAATCGTTTAATTTAAAGATAGTTTCGTGCGACTGGCGGATTCGTGGGTAAACCACAGGGGAGCACGAATTTATGTATGTCGACCGTCTGGGCAGCCGAAAGGGCTTTCCGGACGGTTTTTATTATTTTGCAGAGGAGGAAAAATTGATGCAGATGTTATCACTTGAAAATGAATTGAAAGAAAATTCATATCCGGGACGTGGAATTGTAATCGGAAAATCTCCCAACGGAAAATATGCTGTGACCGCTTACTTTA
The DNA here is from genome assembly GCA_947624875.1 of uncultured Lachnospiraceae bacterium. Taxonomy (GTDB): domain Bacteria; phylum Bacillota; class Clostridia; order Lachnospirales; family Lachnospiraceae; genus Eubacterium_G. The sequence goes on along the minus strand of CANQMA010000031.1, from coordinate 11,519 downwards.
TTATGGGAAGAAGTGAAAACAGCAGAAACCGTATTTTTGTTACAGAGGGAGACGACATTCGCACAGAGGCGTTTGACCCATCTAAGCTGACAGACCCAAGTCTGATTATCTATGCTCCGGTTCGCGCTCTCGGCGACAGCACGATTGTAACAAATGGAGATCAGACAGATACGGTTTACAATCTGATGAAAGACGGACAGACGTTTGAACAGGCTTTGAGAACCCGTGAGTTTGAACCGGACGGGCCAAACTACACACCACGGATTTCCGGTCTTTTAAATATCAGAGAAGGCTCCTACAACTATGAAATGTCTATCTTAAAGAGCAATAACGGCGACCCTGCCTGCTGTAACCGCTACACATTTTCATACGATCATCCGATAAATGGCAAGGGACATTTTATTCATACCTATATGCACGACGGAAATCCCCTGCCAAGTTTTGAAGGTGAGCCAAAACCGGTTTTCGTATCGGATGATATCGATGAATTTACTGCTCTTGTCTGGAACAGTTTAAATGAAGAAAACAAAGTATCGCTTTTTGTGCGCTACATTGATATCGAAACCGGAACGTTTGAGACGCGGATTGTCAACAAGAATCAATAAAACAGTTTTATATGGAAAGGAAAATTAAGATGAAAGAATTAGAACTCAAATATGGATGTAATCCAAATCAGAAACCATCCCGAATTTATATGAAAGACGGAGAACTTCCAATTCAGGTACTGAATGGAAAACCGGGATATATCAACTTTCTGGATGCATTAAACGGATGGCAGTTGGTACGGGAACTCAAAAAAGCGACGGGGCTTCCGGCCGCTACTTCCTTTAAGCATGTATCTCCGGCAGGCGCTGCTGTCGGACTGCCTCTGAGCGAAACCGAGGCAAAGATTTACTGGGTAGATGATCTCGGAGAACTTTCTTCACTTGCCAGCGCTTATGCGAGAGCAAGAGGCGCAGACAGAATGTCTTCCTATGGGGATTTTATTGCATTATCGGATGTGTGTGATGTTTCCACTGCAGCCGTCATCAAGCGCGAATTTTCCGATGGTATTATTGCGCCGGGTTATGAACCGGAAGCGCTTGAAATGCTGAAAGGAAAAAAGAAAGGCAGCTATGCTATTATTCAGATTGACCCGGCCTATGAACCGGAACCGGTCGAGACAAAAGAAGTCTTTGGCATTTCTTTTGAACAGGGAAGAAATGAATTAGTCATTGATGATGATTTCTTTGCAAATATTGTAACCGAAAATAAAGATTTGCCAAAACAGGCAAAGATTGATATGGCAATTTCCATGATTACATTAAAATATACCCAGTCCAATTCCGTCTGCTTTGTTAAAAACGGACAGGCAATCGGTGTAGGCGCCGGACAGCAGTCCCGTATTCACTGTGTCAGACTGGCAGGCCAGAAGGCAGATAACTGGCTGCTGCGTCAGTCACCGCAAGTGTTAAATCTTCCATTCCGCGACGACATCAAAAGAGCGGACAGAGATAACGCGATTGACCTCTATATCGGCGATGAATATATGGACATTCTCTCTGACGGCGAATGGGAGCGGGTGTTTACCGAAAAACCGGCAGTCTTTACCAAAGAGGAAAAACAGGCGTGGCTGTCACAGGCAGAGGGCATCACTCTCGGCTCCGATGCATTTTTCCCATTTAGCGATAATATTGAACGCGCTGCAAAAAGCGGCGTGAAATATGTAGCGCAGCCAGGCGGTTCTATCCGTGACCAGGATGTGATTGACGCGTGCAATAAGCACGGAATGGTCATGAGCTTTACGGGACTTCGTCTGTTCCACCATTAAAAATCAATTTCTTCAAAAAAAGAAAAGGCAGGGGAATCCGCACAATCAATCATTGTGCATATCCTCCGCCTTTTTTTATTGCAATTTACTTGCTGAATTGAAATTTTATCCGATAGCCGGAATTCGAAAAATCTTATTCGATTGCGATATACTTCTTTTCTTCGACCTGAGGTTTTGCCTCTTTTTTCGGAACATTTAAGCGAAGCACACCGTTTTCAAATTTGGCAGATACGTCTTCCTGCTCTACGTGGTCGCCAACAAAGAAACTTCTCTGATATTTTCCATAATATCTTTCCTGACGGATATACTTTCCATCTTTCTTTTCATCATTCTCATTTTTATGCTCTGCAGAAATGGTAAGATATCCATCTTTTAACTCTGCGGTCACTTCTTCTTTCTTAAATCCAGGAAGCTCCATGTCTATCTCATATCCATTCTCTACTTCCTTTACGTCCGTATTCATTTTTCTGAAATCCGGTACATGATGTCTGAATGCAGGTTCTACTCCCCAGAAATCATTAAAATCATCAAAAATTCCTCTTCCAAAAATACTTGGTGTCAACATAATTACTACCTCCTTTATTTTTGCGACAGTTTGTCGTTATTACTATATTCAGTTTTTGAAAAACTATTTGTTTTCCTTCGCTGTAATTATGTTATAGCACCTTTATTAGCACTCGTCAATAGTGAGTGCTAATAATTTTTGTAAAAGATTTATGAACATTTTTTTAACAGAAAAACTTAACAAAATCTATGGGATGTAGTAATAGGTCAAAAATACTTTGTGTTTCACAAGATCTCGGTTTTTCAATTTTACTTTTTAATTTTTACTCTCTTTACCTTTGACCATTTTTTTGCGCCGATGGCACGAACACGTACGTACAATTTTTTCTTGTTTCTGAATTTTCTGTTTGAAATAGTAACCTTTACTTTTTTAACTTTTTTCTTTACAAGAATTTTCTTGAATTTTTTGGTGGTTGAAAACTGCACCATATACTTTTTAGCGCCTTTAACTTTCTTAAAAGTAAGCCTGATCTTTTTTGCTGATTTCTTCTTTACAGCTTTTTTCACAGTCGTTCTCTTCAGAGACTTTTGCGTATGATATGAACCGTTTGCAGACGGTTTTGTTGTTACAACATTGTTTCCGCCGGCAGGCGTTTGTTGCGAAACTGTCGCCTGCTGCGAAGTCTCATAACCCGGATTATTTTGCGTCTGTTGTGCATCGGGACTTGTGGTTTCAGAAGTCCATGCAGAAGGCGTTTCTGTCTCAACTAAACCCGGTACAGTTGGTGTTTCTTCAGTATCGGAATTTGAGGTCTGTTCTTTTGTCGTTTCAGAGCCCGGATTGCTTGGGCTCTGACCTGTGACAACTTTATAATCGCCATATAAATTGTCATCCGCCCCATCCGTATTTACACCTTGATTCTGATCCGGTTTTTCATCTTCCGCTGCGCCAACCTGTTTCTGGTAAACACGGACATAATCCACCTGCATTGTTGCAGAAGTAAATGTGCTGTCCGGTACATAGCCACTGTCGAAAGTTCCTCCCGCTGCAAGATTCAAAATCAGATAAAATCTCTGGTCAAACGGTGCGTACGCATTTCCCCGGTCTGATCCGGAATACCATTCTGCGTTTGTACATTTAAAGTAACACTTACCATCACAATAAATTTTAATTTGTTCTGCTTCCCAGACAACGCTGTAAACATGCCAGTCTGAAATTCCTGTTTTCTTCTTTCCATCCTGAACCATATTCAGCACATCTGACGTGTTGATGTTATTTGGCCACTCAGAACCATAGTGCAGCGTTCCGAAAACCATATCCGGCGTTCGTCCCCGTCCCTCAAAGACATCAATTTCACCGGATAACGGCCATGAACCATACCGCGCATCATTAGAGAGCATCCACATTGCAGGCCATACGCCGGTTCCAGTTGGCATCTTTGCTCTAAAATCTACACGTCCGTATTTTACGGAAAATTTGTTCTGCGTCGTAATTTTTCCGGAAGAATATTGTGCGGTCGCTTTTTTTGAAGGGTCATTTTTCTGTGAAAATTCCTTCGACTGTTTCTTCATTTCAATATTCAGGCTTCCGTCTTTTACAGATACATTGTCTCTTGTATAGTACTCCAGTTCCTGATTTCCCCATCCTGCTGTATTAATATCATTTTCATCCAACAAAAATCCTTCTTCATATCCCCAGCGACTGCTGTCCAGAGAATCTCCGGAAAATTCATCATTCCAAATCATTTTCCAGCCGCTCGGAGTAAACTCGTTGGAACTGTCTTCCACCTGAATGTCTACCATATCAGCCGGAAGTTGCGGCTGATATTCGGTATTCCCTTTGATTGTATAAATAACAAAATTATTGCTTGTGTCGCCATTCTCTTTTCCATCAATTGGATAACTGATTCGAATTTCCATGTCCTCGGTTATCGGCCGGAACCACAGTCCATATACTGTATCTACAAAGTATCCCCACTGATGACTGAGCGAACTGGAATTATATCCATTTCCTTCATATACCCAGCCGCTGGCTCCGGTATCAGGCAGCGGAGTCCATTGATTATCTTTCTTTACTTCATATACAAATAAATCAAGATCCTTTTTCGTCGCTGCTGTTCCTCCAATTTTTGGAAGCGGTATGCCTACCGATGCTTCAGCAACACTGCTTGCATCATAAGCCGTTCCTTCATACGCTGTCAACTTATAATCCTGTCGAACCGGTTCTGTATATGTCACATGGACATCCTGATAAATGCTGCTGTCGGTTTTCTTTTGGAACCGCAGCGTAAACGACCAGTTAATATTTTTAAACCAATATCCTCCGGCCCCATCATCATAATAACCGAAATTCTGATCCCAAAGAAAACCGGAATCTGCATTCCCCAGCAATTGAACAAACCCTTTTCCATCATGATTATCCACATAGATTGTGATATCGTCTTCCACCTGCTTATACTGAATCGATGTATTTCCGTTAAATGTCCACAAATTCCAGTGGGTGGCTGACCCACCTGTGGCGTCCGCCGTGATATTGCTTTCTGTCGTAGAAATGCTTGTAAGTTCTACTTTCGGCAACTGGTTCAGTACAAACTCGTAATCCAACGTAACATTATTGGTCTTTCCATGGAACCGGATTTCTGTCGTCTCCGAAATTTTCATCCATAAAACCCAGCCATAGACTCCCGCAGCCCACTGCTGTTTTTCCCATGCAAAATTGGTATTCCATACAAAGCTGTCTACCGTATCAATATCTTTCCATTCGCCGCCAGTAGCTGTTTCCTGTTTTACCAGCACCTCAAGGTCTCCGCTGACATCATCAATACTTAGTTCGTCAGCTGTCTTTCCATTAAATTTAGGAAGTACCACACCAAAAGAAACTTCTCCGACACCGGATTTGGTTGTTGTTTTCCCATTTGCGGTATCGTAATAATCCATCGATGTAATCACTGTTGTTGCACCCTGCACCTGCTTTTTACTGCCGGCAAATCCAAAGTGCGTTCCTGCCAAAGTGCAGAGTAGTGTCAGCACAATCAGCAGCGATGTCCCTTTGTTCAAAACCCTTTTCATTTTTGTTCTCCTTTTCTCCGTACAAATTGATACTTTCATTATCTCTTTTTCAGGTTCTTTTTGCAAGACCTTTATTTATCCATTTAGGTGCTCTTTTTTCTCCTATCAAATTTTTTTAGTTAAAAACACCCCGAAAAGTAAGAGCACTTTCGGGGTGTTTTTATTCGCATCTATGCTTTATTCTGCGCCTCAACCAGATTTACACTATTATACATTTCGCGAAGTCTCGGTTTCTCAATTTTTCCGGTAGCGTTTCTCGGTACCGTGTTAAAAATAATCTTCCGCGGACGTTTATATCGTGGCAGTTCCTTGCAAAATTCATTAATCTCATCCTCACTGCATTCTACATCCGGCTTTAATTCGATAATTGCCGCTGCGATTTCTCCCAACCGCTCATGCGCCAGACCGATAACAGCGACATCTTTGATTTTCGGATGCCTGCTCAGGAAATTTTCAATCTGTACCGGATAAAGGTTTTCGCCTCCGGTAATAATAACGTCTTTCTTTCTATCAACCAGATAGATAAATCCGTCTTCATCTTTTTCCGCCATATCGCCGGTGTGCAGCCAGCCGTCTTTCAATGTTTCCGCCGTCGCTTTCTCATCATTATAATAACAGGTCATCACGCCCGGCCCTTTGACAATCAGTTCTCCGACCTCTCCGGCCTTCACTTCCGTATCGTCGGTATTGACAATTTTTGCTTCCCAGCCATAGCCCGGAATACCGATAGCGCCAACCTTATGAATATTTTCCACGCCTAAATGCACACAGCCCGGCCCGATGGATTCGCTCAACCCATAATTGGTATCGTACTGGTGATCAGGAAAATATTCTTTCCATCGTTTAATCAGACTTTGCGGTACCGGCTGCGCGCCAATATGCATCAGCCTCCACTGATCCAGCTTATAGTCTTCCAATTTAATTTCTCCCCGGTCGAGCGCAAGCAGAATATCCTGTGCCCATGGAACGAGCAGCCAGACAATCGTACAGCCCTCGTTAGAGACGGTTTCCAAAATGGTCTTTGGCGTTACGCCTTTTAACAGCACCGCTTTTCCTCCGGTCAAAAGGCTGCCGAACCAGTGCATTTTTGCGCCCGTATGATAGAGCGGCGGAATACAGAGAAATACATCGTCTTTCGTCTGCCCATGATGTTTCTGCTCGACAATGGCAGAGTGCATTAGACTTTCATGATTATGTAAAATCGCCTTCGGAAATCCGGTTGTACCTGATGAAAAATAAATCGCCGCATCATCAGAATCTTTGATTTGGATATTCGGTGACAGGGAAGAACAGTTTGCCGCCAACTTATCATAATCTTCGGCAAATGTCGGGCAGTCGCCGCCGACATAAAAGAGAATTCTTTTTTCGTCAATCTCATCGACAATCTCCTCAATTCGTCCGACAAATTCCGGCCCGAAAATCAGCACGTCTGCCTCTGAAAGTTCAAGGCAGTATTTGATTTCCTCCGCATCAAAACGGAAATTCATCGGTACAGCCAGCGCTCCCGTTTTTAAAATACCAAAATAAATCGGCAGCCATTCCAGACAGTTCATCAAAAGAATCGCCACCTTATCCCCTTTCTGAATTCCGCGGCTCAAGAGAAGATTTGCCACGCGGTTTGCTTTTTCATTGAACACATGCCATGTAATCTCCCGTCTGTAATGATGCCTTAAATCCGGCTCAATCAGCTCATATTCTCTCCATGTAACCCTTCTGCGCTCCTGTATCTCCGGATTGATTTCTACTAAGCAGACATCTTCCGCATAATTTTCCGCATTTTTTTCTAAAATTTCCGTAATAGGCATTTTAATTTCCTCCGTATTCTGTATCGTTCGATAAATATAGGAATTTCTTATATTTATCACTTTAAAGTCTTAAACTATATTATAGTAAAACTTATTTTTTTCGTCAATTACTCTCCCTTTCTTTTTGGTAAAAAAGCGTCTTCGACACCTCAACTGTCCTGCCCAATAATGAACTTTCCTATAAAGTAAAAAAAGAGCGCATAGATTAATTTCTATACTCTCTAATACTGTGTCGCTATTGAGTTGTGATTGTGGTAATAAATATTAATACAATGGGAATTTATAGCCTTTTTTCATTACATCATAGCACAAATAAGCTACATATTTTATTCTTTTTAATAGTAACAGTACCGACTACATTATACCATTTTCCCATTTTCAACCTGAACAGCAATCTGCCAGTCATCTTCATAAACGATACTTCCCACAAAATTTGTATAAACTACATCATAAGGCGTTTGATATTTATCCAAAAGTGCAATAGCAGGCTTTAATTTCTCAAGCATTTTCAATGTACTTTTACATTTGAAAAATGTAATGACCTTTTCATGGTTTTTACAAGGTTCCGGTTCGGGAAGATTCTCCTTAAACCAATTATCAATCGATATAAACAGTTCTTTTTCTTCGTTGGTCAGTTGTTTATCTCTTATCAAATTCCAACAAAGGCTGAATACTCCCTTAGGATACTTTGTAACATAAGAGTTTTCTCTGCCCTGTATTCTCACATACTTATATTCCATCTTATTACCTCCTGAAAATCTCGATTTGTTTCACTTCCATAATGCTGCAATCGCGTTCATTTTTACCGCATTTTCATTAACTTTCCCCATTGCCTATATGCGCACCACATTCATTAGTAGCTGGGATATGGTTACTGCTCAATGAAAGCAGACTTCTCTACCTCAATCCTGTCGATAGAGTTTAGGAATATCCCAACCTCCAGCGTTTTGTCCTCACCGCAGGTATCTAGTGGTGATTCGTGTGATGAAATAATTTTCACAGTATTTTACAGGTACTTAACAACCGTTCCGGATATTTATCCGGCGCACCGCTTGCTTTCCTTTTTTCATAAGAAAACTTTGCAGCCTGCTAACCGGAATTGCGCAGAAAAGCATAAGGATAAGCGTCCATATAAAAATCAATACCGGGTACTTCGGCCAGTAAGCCATCCATTGCAATGTACGGTTTGGCGTAAAGAATATCCCCTGTAGAAACCATATGTTCATGCTGTATTTTGCTATCACAAAAAGACCTTTTTCAAACACCCTGCTGTGGATATAATTGATTATCGTAATCAGGGCATAAATCATAACCGGTGTCCATAAAACATCTAAAAATGCTGACCTTCCCAAATAAGTTCCAGCATAATGACGGCATATGAAAACACTAACAACCACCGCTATACTGATACCCACCGGCACCCCCCCCGATTTCATAAACCTCCGTATCAGCAAATCTGTTTTAGAAAACATCTGATACTTTGCAAATAAATAGCCGGTCATTCCAATAAAGCCCCAGATAGCAAAACTTGAAATAATTTCTATCACACCACTCCGCAATGGAAGCAATTCTCTTTCTACAAAAATATAATGTATCCCATAGAAAAAAACAGCATAAATAATAAAATCTAACCAGAAATTGACTTTAGATAGTTTACATAACAATGGGCTCAATAGCAAAAAGAGCAGATAAAAAGTAACATACCACGCAAAACCCGGGTGGATTCCTGCATAACTGCTCCACGCAAATCCTGTCGCTGTATGAATTCCGAAACATTGCAAAATAAAAATTTGAAACGTTGGAAGTGGTTCTTTTAAAAGAACACCCGCAATCAAAAAAAGAACCATCACTACCCAATACTGCAACAAAAATTTCAGCATTTTATGAAGTCGTCCGCTCCATTTTGCATATTGCTTATGGTTGACAAAGATAGCATATCCGGTAGTAAATGCATACAATCCAACGCATATTTTACAAAATTCAGCAAACGCCTGCTCCAATACGATTCCATGAACCGTTATCCCCGTATACATATTGCCGTCGTCTATCCACTCGGGGAAACCAAACAAGTGATGTACCAGCATCAATATAATAGCAATTCCCTTAATCAGATTTGCTTCCCTTTTTCCATAGTTAAAACTATTCATTTTCCGCAATTCCTTCCTTTGATTCAACCACATCAAAATCATATTCACTCGTAAAACTTTCCGCAATTCCTCCGGTAACCGTAATTGTCCCGTCGGTTTCCTCCAGTATTACGTCAAACTGTCCTGAATGCTTGTTCCAATAATCCAGCGCCTTTGCTTTTCCCATAACAAAAAACGCGGTCGAAAGTCCGTCGGCAAGTGTACCGTCTTTACTGACCACAGTAACGCTTTTCAGTCCTGTCTCTGCCGGATATCCGGTTTTCGGATCAATAATATGATGATAACGCTTTCCATCTTTTTCAAAATAACGCTCGTAACCTCCGGAGGTAACGACAGCCTGACCCTTAATTGCCAGTATTCCAAGATAATCTTTTCCCTGATCCGGATTTTCAATTCCAACCTTCCATAAACTGCCGTCCGGTTTTGTCCGGTACGTCTGGACATTGCCGCCCAAAGACACCATGCCCGCATCCACGCCGTACGACCGGAAAATCTCCATAATTTTGTCCGACGTATAACCTTTTGCAATTCCTCCCAAATCAATCTTCATCTGTTCCGGCAATGTGACCTCACCTTTTTTTTCATTTATTATAATCTTTGAGGCGTCAACATTCTTTAACAGCTGCTTAATTTCTGACTGCTTTGGAATACGATACTGTTTAGCAGGAAATCCCCATGCTTCCATCAATGGATATACAGAAATATCAAAAGAACCTTCGGTGCTTTGGTAAAGTTTCTTTGATTTTTTTATGAGATTCATACAATCCTCTCCGACTGTTTCTGTTTTGTTCTCATTCAGTTTTGTAATGATACTGTCTTTGTTTCCAGTACTAAAGAGTGCATCCAGCCGCTTAATTTCTGTTTCTGCGGCATCGACTGCCTCCTTTGCATGAGAACCATATGCTGTAACCGTCATCACCGTATCCATCGCATAAATGTCTCTTCGGACGCTGTTATCAGAAGTCTCATTTTTCCACGTACAACCACTCAAGAAAAAAACCGCAGCACACACTATCAAAGTTATCTTCTTTACACTCATCTCTGTCATTCCCCACTTAATTTCGGCAGCCGCCGGATTAACACTGCACCCAAAATGCCAACCACAATTCCTGAAATCATTCCACTCACCCACAGCACTGGGAGATAGGATGCAATGGCACTCGTCTCTAAGGCAGCCATCGCCACCAAGATTTGACCGATATTATGTAAAATTCCTCCAACCAGACTGACCGTGACCACACGAAAGACTTTTAGTTCTTTCATTAGAATCATCACGCCGCCGCTTAAAATTCCACCTGCCAGACTGTACAGCATGGAAAACATACTGCCAAAAGTCAATCCGACCAGAACGATTCGAATCAAATTGACTGCAATCGCATCTTTGATGCCAAACCGGTAAAGTGCCACCAGGACAACTACATTCGTCAATCCGAGTTTTGCGCCGGGAATCGGATACGGAATTTGCATCTCAATCCAGGAAAAAACCATTGCCAACGCAATCAATAATCCCCGCAATGCTGTTTTACTTTGCAATGACATCGACTTCTCCTTCCCCAGACGGCTTTTCATCTGATGTGACCTCTATCACTACCCGATGCGGAAGACAAATAATACTTTCTCCCACGCGGGAAATCTTTCCTCTGTTGACACAGACCTGATCCGGACAGTCCGCTTCTGTCACCTGCGCGGCTCCATCTTTAATGACTACAAAATTCCGATGCCCTTTTTCTCCGATAGCAAATGTTTTATCCACATCAAGAGCGCATGTCTCAAGTAGCTTTCCCTCCACGCGGACTTCCACCTGTTTCCCTTTCGGAGGAGTAACGAAATGCCATATCAAAAGCCCCGCAGTAACCACTGCCAAAATCGAATATAAAATTTTTTCTGCTTTCTCCGGCTTTCTTCTGTTCATAACGCCCTTTCCGGTTGTAAAACCTCCAAACTTCTCTTACATCAGTTTGGAGGTTTTTATGTAATTGAATTTCTTTTTTCTGTGTTTTGGGGCCGATTACATATCAATTTCAGTTTTTTTGCAGAGATTGACATGTAATTCCATTTCATTTTTCCGTGTTTTGAGGTAATTTTACATGCCAAATTCAATTTTTTACACAGATTGACATGTAATTCCATGTCATTTTTCTATATTTTGAGGCAGTTTTACATGTCAATTTCAATCTCTTACAC
>CANQMA010000030.1 GCA_947624875.1 uncultured Lachnospiraceae bacterium | reverse complement strand
ACGCCTCTTTTAACGCTTTTGCTTTTATACCTATACAATTACCGATACCGCCGCCATCCGAAATAATATCAATGCTGTTATCTTTGAAAGGCATATCGCAAAAGTCGAAAGCAGCGTAATAGATATTGGGCGAATCAAGCGTTTTGTCTAAGAAGGATTTCCATTCACGAACAACCGTCGGAGAAAGATCGCTGATTATAATCGTCGCATCCGAATTTGCTTTTAGAATGTAGGGCATATATCCACCACCGGGACCTGCGCCAATTTCAAGAATTATTCCATCACAAGAAGCAATCTGCTTTCCGACACCATCCATACAGGCGTTATCAACTCTTGAACATTCCCAATTACGTTTTACCCATTTGCCACTCCGTATTTCATTTGCCCATTCGATATCGCAATCACATTCCTGTTCCGGCGCAAAGTAGGCTATTCCAGAACGGCCGGTTTTCCTGCCGGTTAATTGGTAAATCAGATCAACGTCTTCAAGCATCTCGTTAATTGTAACCTTGTATAGATGTGACAATTCTAACAGTATATCTATGTCCGGTATCGCATTTCCGCACTCCCACTTTGAAACAGCCTGCGATGTAACACCGAGCTTTTCGGCTAAATCTGTTTGCGATAAACCCGCTTTACGTCTGAATGCAGACATCCTTTTTCCAAAATGAATTTTGTTTACCATAATTCCCCTTTCTTCTTGATACTTAGATTATACCGCACTTCTCAAACGCATTGGAAGCGACAGGGTGTTGTACATATTCAAGCATCTACAACTGCCAGTTGGAGAAATTCTCTAACAGACCAGTTTGAATGAATTGCTTCTCTTTCATAGAAACTTCGTTTATCTTTATCAGAAATAGATAATAATTCACAATAATGTGTCCATGGCAATTTGCCAATCACTGACTGGCAATTTTCATAATTCAGATAAAATGCTCTCATATTTTGCAAATTTGATACTGAAAATCCTTTTCCAAATTCATCTGTCAATATCTTTGATAATTGTTTTAAAGTCTTCTCCATACCAATCACCATAATCCCTCTGAGTTAGGGTATGCAATGCTATTATCATACCTATTTCTGCTTTTCAATCATTCTCCGTGCATTACCCTGTAAAAAACCATCCATCTTTTTCACCCTATGCTCATAACTCTCTTCCAACATTTTTTTATCTTTCTTAAATTCCACTCCCCCCCGCAAACATTTTCCGAATAAACGGATTGACAGCCACTATATTTTAATATAAAATAATTAGTGAGAAATGAGTTTTACAACCGTACAGTTTTTACTCAAGCGGCTTACTCGTTTCTTTTTTTATTCTCAAAATATCATATAAATAAAGTTTATTGTTCTGAGCGTGTCTTATTACCATTCTACCTTTAAAAATATTATATCCCACTAATTCACCATCATCATTGTATTTAGGAATAGCAAACCTTGTATCATAACGATACCATCCATACTTTGCTTTGTTTTTGTGCTTACTTTTATGATTTTCAGAAAAAACCTTATTAGTGGCAATTTGAATTAATTCCTTAATTGCTACAGATGCATTCGCTTTCGCATATTCATTTGGCCCTCTTAAAACTTTTGTATCTTTCGAATGTGAATATTCATCTGGAAAATCACTTCCAATATAAATCATTTCATTGGCATCAAGAATTTCTGCGCAGCAACCAATATACTCTTTCAAATACCCTTCAACAACATTCCAGTCAACACGTTTACTTCTTTTAAATCTAAGATCGTTAATTACAACAACCTTCTTACCCTCTGCATCTGCAATAATAGAAACATTACCTGTTGGCAAGTCTATGCTATTTTTCAACATCCATTGTTCAAGGTAACTTATAACTCTTCTTTTTGTTTCAACAGAAGAACCCTCAATACTGTCAATTATAATTTGATCATCAATTACATAATCTGCAGTCAAAACTTTATTTTTCTTATCTTCCTTATCACAAAGCAAATCCACAAGTGACATATCAAGTGCCTTGCAAATAGCAACCAACTTATCAGCCTGTGGATTAATCTTTTTCTTACGCCAGTCACTGATTGTACTTGTAGCAATTCCAGTTCTTCGTGACAATTCAATCTGGCTCATATGCAATTCTTCAAGCCTTGCAAAAATTTTTTCATATATATTCATAATATAATATCCTCTTTAATTATTTCCGACTTATCGGATATTGTATCATGCTTTTTTTATTTTAACAAGACATCCCTAATATTATTACTCACATCATGTAAAATTTTCCTGTCTTAGTGCCATAGTTGTTGCTACACACGGGTATACATTATTCTTGATAAAGCCCAGAAACTCGCTTAAACTGGGACTTTATGCGATATCAAGCAGACCATCTCCACACATGTACCAAATTAGAACATATCCCCACAAAATATTAATATCATCAATTTTGTACCACTCTGATACAAAATTGATTTTTCTTTCATATTGTCGATGTCCTCTTCTCCCATCTTACCAGCTTCCAATATCCGATATTTCTGACTCAATTCCTGCGATAATTCTTCTTCACTCGGTAAATGCAATTTATATTCAAATTTCAATAGTCAACGATGTCAACTTACAGATTTTTCGGCTATTTTTTTGATTATCTACACAGCCCTTGAGTAACACCGATTGTATTCATGTAATGCAAAAAAAATAATCATGCTCTGAGCAACTTCAATCACGACATCCAAATCACAGCTTCAACCCTACCACAAAAACATCTATACCGCTAACTCAACACTATGACATCTAAATGGCCTACTCAACCCTCCGCAACTTTCCTTTGATATGTTCTGTCGGAGCAATTTTTGCGGCCATTTTCGATCTCTGCCGCTGGCGGCCTGATGCCCGAAAAGCCCGGAAATACGGTGTTTTTTCGCATCTCACCGGTCAACCCGTGACATCAATACCACGCACTCCACATGCACCGTATTCGGGAACATATCCACCGCACACGCCTTTTCCAGCCGATACCCCTGACTCTGCATCAGTTCCAAATCTCTCGCCAGACTGGTCGGTTTGCAGCTAATGTAAACTATTTTTTCTACCCCAAAATCAATAATCTTCTGCAGCGCTTTCGGATTGATTCCGTCCCGCGGAGGATCCAGGATAATCAGATCCGGTTTTTCTTTAATATCGTCAATGACTTTCAACACGTCTCCGGCAATGAATTCGCAGTGCTCAAGACCGTTTCGCTCTGCATTTAATTGTGCGGAGCGGACTGCTTCCTCAACAATTTCTATGCCGACTGCTTTTTTGGCAACTGACGCAGCCATCTGTGCAATCGTTCCTGTTCCGCTATATAAATCAAACACTATTTTATCCCTGGTGTCGCCGATATATTCGCGCGCCTTAGTATATAACACTTCCGCTCCCAGCGAATTTGTCTGAAAAAAGGAAAACACGGATATTTTGAAACGGAGCCCCAGCAGTTCTTCATCAACAAATTCCCCGCCAAATAAAATTCTGGTTTCATCGCTCTGCACGATATCTGCAAGTCCATCATTGATAATATGAAGCACTCCGCATAATTGGGCGTTAAGATTCAATGACTGCAATTCTTTGGAAAGTGCATTCCAGTGTGCCTGTTCTTCCCACTTTTTATCCGAAGTAGTGACAACCGCCACCAGCATCTGCTTTGTTACAGTAGTCCTTCTCACCAGCAGATGGCGCAAATATCCCTCATGCGTTAACTTCTTATAAAAAGGAAGATTCTTTTGTTTGCAGTAATTCAATACGCAGTCTAAAACTTTCCGATAATCCCCATCTACAAGCTGGCACTGATTCACTGTGACAATATCGTGAAAACTGTTTCTTTTATGCATTCCTAAGGCTAACGGGCCGTCTTTTACCTCATCGCCAAAGGTAAACTCCATTTTATTCCGGTACTCCCACTGCATTGGGCTTTTTAAGATGCCCTCAAACCGGTAGTCACTGACTGCTGCATGGTCAAGGATATCCTTTACCATCTTTTCTTTTAACCGGAGCTGGTTTTCGTAGCGCATTGTCTGGTATGCGCACCCTCCGCATCCTTCAAAGTGCGGGCATTGTGGTTCTGCATCTTCCAGTTCGGATTTTTTGAGCACTTCTTTGAGTCTTCCCATGCAGGTTCCGGATCTTTTCTTTGATACAACAAAACGGACGGTCTGTCCCGGAATTGTTCCCTTTACCATCGCCATGCCTTCCTCGCCGCAACTCACTTTTCCCTTGTTTGGAAAACTGATCCCGACCACATTTCCGGTATATTCAACCCCTTTTTTCATCTTTTTTTCCTTTCGTCTCTGCACTTTTGTATTGATACTTTGACATATATTGTTGATTCTCATATCCACACGATTCATTGTATAAAACTTTTCTCTGTTTTACAAGCCACAGCAGAAGTCTGTTCCTTGAAAATGAGGCGTATATTTCTGCAAAGTGTGTTGGCATCTGTTCCTGAAAGAACCGTTCAATAAATCTCTGAATCGTGTTATAATGAAATCCGGAGGAATGTCATGAATCAGGAACCATTGAGCTTTCAAAACCATTACACAAAAAATACTGCATTACTGCAGTCCATCAATCAGATTCACCGGCAGTGCTGTGACTTTGACGCAATCAATCACCATCTTTTTTTTGATGGAGAATATCAGGATTATTCTGATATTCCTTTCGCCTACACTGCTTCTATTGCGCAGCAGACGGTTGGCTTTTTATGTCCCTACGTCATCGACCGCTACAATGTAGAATTCTGTCTTTTTGTTCTGCCAAAATACCGCTGCGGCCGGATTGGCATGAATCTGTTTTTCCAAATGGTACATGACTTTGGAACACAGTCTTTTCGCGCGTCGCTGCACCCCGACAATGAGATTGGGAAGGCGTTTTTGACGCAACTGGGATTTACTTATGGCTGCAGAGAATGCAGCATGGCACTCAATAAAAACGAGTTTACGCCATCCGCTTTAAAACTGGAACTTTCGGTTGAGAAAACAGACGAATTTCTTGTGATTACCGGTCTGATCGATGATATTGAAGTCGGAAATTTGAAACTGACGGCATTTGATATGACTGCCTGTATTCACGATGTAGAAATCAAAGAAAAGTTTAGAAGAAACGGCTATGGATTTCGGCTGCTCACTTCTGCGCTCATCGATATTTTTGAAAAATATGAGCGGGTCATCCTCCATGTCACAAAGGAAAATCTTCCGGCATACCGGTTATACCAAAAGATAGGATTTAAGATTTTAGAGGAATTGGATTACTATGAACTCTAAAAAATAAGGTCTAAAAAAAGTCCGATGAATGTTTGATATGCACCCTCTTTACCGGACATCCAGTAAGGAGAGTACCTATCTGTTTCATCGGACTTTCTCTTTATTCTGCATAATCTGCTTTTTTATACAATCCTCTCCACGGATAATAGCCGAGAACGGCCTGCGCGAGAATATCATCTTCACTTACATAATTGGTATTGCTCCAATACCGGGCATCCCAGGAGTCATTTCGATTGTCTCCCATGACGAAATAGCAGTTGGCTTTTACGGTATATTCACCGTCCGGAATCTGCTTTTCTCCATCCTCAACGCCGGAGTTTTCCAGATAGCAGTCTTTTAATAGAATTTCATTTCCGTTCAGATATTTTTTCCCGTCTTTTACCTCAATCTTGTCACCTTTTTTCGGTACATAAAACGTCATCGGTCCGTCATTAAAATTGACGCCGGCATTCGTTCCGGCATTGACATACCACACTTCTTTTAAGTAATTTTCCTCAAGCGGAGTCTCGGAATCGTTAATATATACTTTCGCATCTTTAATCGTAATCTTTTCTCCCGGTAATCCAATGGCACGTTTGACATAGAGTTTACTGTCCTCTTTGCTGATTCCTTCTTTATACTCCGGATTGTTAAAGATGACAATGTCTCCACGCTTTGGGGAACTAAACCAATAGGAAACCCTTAATCCTATCATACGGTCATCAATCTGAATCGTGTTCAGCATAGACCCGGTCGGCACATTTGCATTGATAATCACAAATTCATTGATGACAACAGCAATTAAAATCGCAATAACAAAAATTTTAATCCAGCTAAACAGTTCTTTGATAAAACCGTATTTTTTGGTTTTTTGCTCTTTCTCATTCAAAATCTCATTGTTTTGATTATCCATGTTGCTTCCTTTCAAATCTTTTTTACCCGGATTTTAGTATAAACGTTTTTATAGGGTTATGCAAGAAATGTTTTGTTATTTTTTTGTGAACACGTGAGACCTTTTTTGCTCAAATTTATCTCAAAAAATCGGGAGACAGGAAAAAGGGCTGCGCGCAGTGGCAGCCCTCTTTGTCTAAATTTCTTTTATAATGGCGTATAGCCCATTAACGACCGGTCGACTTCTTTAGCGCAGTCGCGTCCTTCCCGTATTGCCCATACGACCAGAGACTGTCCTCTGTGCATATCGCCTGCCGTAAATACATGTTCCACGCTTGTTGCATGCGCCCCCGGCTTTGTTTTTACATTGGTTCTGGGATCGGTTTCCACCTGAAATGCTTTCGTCACATAATCCTCAGATCCTAAAAATCCTGCCGCAATCAATACCAGCTGGCAATCCACCTCGTATTCACTGCCCGGAATCTCCACCATATTGAACCGTCCGGTTTTTTCATCCTTTACCGCGTCCAATTTGACCAGAATCAGTTTTTCCAGATTTCCATCTTGATCCTTGACAAATTCCTTGACCGTTGTCTGATAGACGCGGGGGTCGCTGCCAAATACTGCAATGGCCTCTTCCTGACCGTAGTCTGTCTTGCAGATTTTCGGCCATTCCGGCCATGGATTATCTGCGGCTCTCGTATCCGGCGCTTTTGGCATCATTTCCAATTGCAAGACGCTCTTTGCCCCATGCCGGATACTTGTTCCGACACAGTCGTTTCCGGTGTCTCCGCCGCCGATTACGACAACATCTTTATCTTTTGCAGAGATAAATGTTCCTTCTTTCAGTCCATGGTCTAAAAGGCTCTTGGTCGTGGAAGTCAGAAAGTCCACTGCAAAATGGATTCCATTGGCGTCGCGCCCCGGCGCGTTAATGTCTCTTGCATGTCTGGAACCACAGGCAAGCACGATTCGGTCATACTGTTTTAATAACTCTGCCGCTGTGATATCTTTCCCGACATTGACGCCGGTTTGAAATTCTACTCCCTCTTCTTTCATAAGATTGATTTTTCGGTCAATGATATGTTTTTCAAGTTTCATGTTTGGAATTCCATACATGAGTAATCCGCCCGGCCGGTCGTCCCGTTCATAAACGGTGACGCTGTGTCCTCTCTTATTCAACTGGTCTGCCGCTGCAAGTCCGGATGGTCCGGATCCAATTACCGCCACTTTTTTTCCGGTACGGACATGTGGTTTTTTTGCATTTGCATAGCCTTTTTCGTATGCGTTTTCTATAATTGTATACTCATTTGCCCGAACAGAGACAGCGTCTCCATACAGACCGCATGTACATGCTTTCTCACAGAGCGCAGGACAGACTCTCGAAGTAAATTCCGGAAAGTTGTTTGTCTTATGAAGTCTGTGATATGCCTGCTCCATATTTTCATGATAGAGCAAATCGTTCCACTCGGGAATCAGATTATTTAACGGACAGCCGGACGCCATGCCGCACAGCATCTTTCCATTCTGACAGAATGGCACGCCGCACTCCATACATCTGGCAGCCTGCTTTTTCTGCTTTTCTAAGGACAACGGTTCATGAAATTCATGAAAATGTTTCATTCTCTCTTTTGGAGCGGCTGCTTTTGCTTCTTCTCTTTCATATTCTAAAAATCCTGTCGGTTTTCCCATTGGTTTCCCTCCTATCTCGTTGCCTCATAAAATGCTTCAATCTGCGCCTGCTCTGCATTCAGTCCTTTTTCTTCCATCTTTGCAATGGCATTCAGCATCTTCTTATAATCATGTGGAATAATCTTTTTAAACTTCGTCAGATATTCCTCAAAATGATCTAAAATTTCTTTTCCCTTTTCTGAACCGGTATGCGCTACATGCTGCTCAATCATTTCTTTCAGTTCCAAAACATCATATTTGTTTGAGACTTCTTCCGTTGCAACAAGAGATTTATTGACCTTCTTATACAACTCGTTATGTTCATCTAAAATGTAAGCAACGCCGCCGCTCATGCCGGCCGCAAAGTTCTTTCCGACAACGCCGATGACTGCAACACGCCCTCCGGTCATATATTCGCATCCATGGTCGCCAACGCCCTCGACAACCGCTGTCGCGCCGGAATTTCTGACGCAGAAACGTTCTCCCGCGACGCCGTTGATATAGGCGGTACCGCTGGTTGCGCCGTAAAGCGCCACGTTGCCGATAATAATATTTTCATCCTGTTTAAAATCAGACTCCTTCGGCGGTTTTACCACAATCTTTCCACCGGAAAGTCCTTTTCCCAGGTAATCATTGCTGTCACCGGTCAGTTCCAGCGTCATTCCTTTCGGGATAAAGGCTCCAAAACTCTGTCCGCCGGACCCGTTACATCGAACGACATAGGTATCGTCGTCCAGACTGTCGCCGTATTTCTTTGTGATTTCCGAACCGAAAATAGTTCCAAAAGAACGGTCCGTATTGCTGACGTCCAGTTCTACTTCAGCGCCTTTGTTTTTCTCAAGTGCCCTGCCCATTTTCTTTAACAATACTTTCAGGTCTTTTGTATTTTCCAGTTCAAAATTATAGACATTTTTCTTTTGATATGTCACGCGGTAGTCTGAAAAATCCTGGTTGATGATTTTTGACAGGCAGACTTCTTTCTGCTTTCTCTCATTGACGCCGTCTTTTACTCGCAGCAGGTCGGTTCTTCCCACAAGTTCATCCAATGTTTTCACACCGAGTTTTGCCATGTATTCCCGCAGTTCCTGCGCGATAAATTTCATGAAGTTTACGACGTATTCCGGCTTTCCTGTAAACCGTTTCCGAAGTGTTGGATTTTGTGTTGCCACGCCGACCGGACAGGTATCTAAATTGCAGACACGCATCATGACACATCCCATTGTCACTAACGGTGCTGTCGCAAATCCATATTCCTCAGCGCCGAGCATTGCTGCAATGGCAACGTCACGGCCGCTCATCAGTTTTCCATCCGTTTCTACAACGACTTTATCTCTCAGATTATTGGCAATTAAGGTCTGGTGCGCTTCCGCCAAACCCAGTTCCCACGGAAGACCTGCATGATGAATGGAGTTCTCCGGCGCCGCGCCGGTACCTCCGTCAAATCCGGATACCAGGATAACCTGCGCGCCCGCTTTTGCCACGCCGGCCGCAACCGTTCCAACCCCTGCTTCCGAAACCAGTTTTACGGAAATCCGCGCGTCGCGGTTTGCATTTTTCAAATCATAAATCAACTGCGCCAAATCCTCTATCGAGTAAATATCATGATGAGGCGGCGGGGAAATCAGGCTGACTCCCGGCGTCGAATAACGGGTTTTTGCAATCCACGGATATACCTTCTTGCCCGGCAGGTGTCCGCCTTCGCCCGGCTTGGCTCCCTGCGCCATCTTAATCTGAAGTTCGTCAGCGCTGATCAGATAGCGTGAGGTGACGCCGAATCTTCCGGAGGCAACCTGTTTAATCCGGGAACATCGGTTCAATCCATCCTCGCCAATGGTAAGACGTTCCAGACTCTCTCCGCCCTCGCCGCTGTTTGAGCGTCCGCCAATCATGTTCATCGCGATTGCCATCGTCTCATGCGCTTCCTGTGAGATTGAACCATAGGACATTGCCCCGGTCTTGAAACGCTTGACAATAGAATCGACACTTTCGACCTGTTCAATCGGAATTCCACCATCTTCCGGATAGTTGAAATCA
This sequence comes from uncultured Lachnospiraceae bacterium, assembly GCA_947624875.1. Lineage (GTDB taxonomy): Bacteria > Bacillota > Clostridia > Lachnospirales > Lachnospiraceae > Eubacterium_G. The sequence goes on along the minus strand of CANQMA010000030.1, from coordinate 10,451 downwards.
ATGAGTCCTCTCAAATGAACCGGCGCCATCTCCTCGTCAATCATGTGGGTATATTGTTTAAACAGATCATAATTTCCTGTCCATGCAGCTTGCTGAAGCGTATGAATTGTCGCCGGATTATATTTATGTTCTTCTTTTCCACTGCGCAGTTTATGCTCTCCATTGCTTTCAAGCGTGAGGTCAACGTCCAGCCCCAGTGGGTCAAACGCCTTGGAATGAAGTTCTTCGACATCATTTTCAATATCTTTTAATGTGATTCCCTCAACGCGGCTGACGGTTCCGGTAAAGTATTTGTCAATAACTTCGCTGCTGATACCGATTGCCTCAAAAATCTGGGAACCCTGATAAGACTGAATGGTGGAGATTCCCATTTTTGATGCGATTTTTACAATGCCGCCGATCACAGCGTTATTATAATCGTCAATTGCCGCATATGGGTCCTTATCGAGCATTCCCTCATGTACCATCTGTTTGATGGTCTCATGCGCCAGATACGGGTTGACTGCGCTTGCCCCGTATCCGAGCAGCGTTGCAAAATGGTGAACGCTTCTAGGCTCTCCACTTTCGAGTACCAGTGACAGCGTTGTCCTCTTTTTGGTCCGTACCAGATACTGATGCACTGCGGAAACTGCCAGCAGAGACGGAATCTGCACATGATATTCGTCAACTCCCCTGTCGGAAAGAATAATGATGTTCGCTCCGTCTTTATGCGCTTTGTCCACATCCACAAATACCTGTTCTATCGCTTTTTCAAGACCGATTCCCTGATAATATACAATCGGAACAACCGCCGTTTTAAACCCATCCATATTCATATTTTTGAGTTTCAAAACATCCGTATTGGTTAAAATCGGATTATGGATTTTTAAAACATTGCAGTTTTCCGGCTTTTCTTCCAAAATATTTCCATCTTTTCCCAAATAGACAGAAGTTGACGTCACGATTTCTTCTCTGATAGAGTCAATCGGCGGATTGGTGACCTGTGCAAACAGCTGCTTAAAATAGTTAAATAATGGCTGTGTGCGTTCGCTCAGCACTGCCAGCGGCGTGTCTTTTCCCATTGCCATAATAGATTCACTTCCATTATTTGCCATTGGAATGATTCTCTTTAAATCTTCAAATGTGTAGCCGAAGTTTTTCTGCAGTCTGGCGCGTTCTTCTTTGTTATAACTTTCCACTTTCTTATTTGGAATGCGGATATCCTTTAAGAAAACAAGATTGTTGTTAATCCATTCTCCATAAGGCTTTCTGGCAGCATAACTTTCTTTGAGTTCTTCATCATCAATCAGTTTTCCTGAGACGGTGTCCACCAGGAGCATCCGTCCCGGACGAAGCCGTTCCTTGACGACGATATTTTCCGGCGCGATTTCCAGCACGCCCACCTCGGAAGAAAGAATCAGCTGGTTGTCTTTTGTAATGTAATAGCGCGATGGCCGAAGTCCGTTTCTGTCAAGAATGGCTCCCATATAGTCTCCATCTGAAAACAAAATGGACGCCGGACCGTCCCACGGTTCCATCATCGTTGCATAATACTGATAAAAGTTCTTTTTGCTCTCACTGATCGTATCATTTTTTTCCCACGGTTCCGGAATGCACATCATAACTGCAAGCGGCAGTTCCACTCCGTTCATCACAAGAAATTCAAGCGTGTTATCGAGCATTGCGGAGTCGGAACCGTTCGTGTCTACCACCGGCATGACTTTCTGCAGAGAACTGTTCATATATTCGCTGTCCATGGATTCTTCTCTTGCCAGCATATTGTCGGCATTTCCACGGATTGTATTGATTTCGCCATTATGTACAATAAAACGGTTTGGATGCGCTCTGCGCCAGCTCGGGTTGGTATTGGTAGAAAAGCGGGAATGTACCAGCGCAATCGCGGACTCATAATCAGGACTCTGCAGGTCTGCAAAAAAGAGTTTCAGCTGATTTACCAGAAACATTCCTTTATATACAATTGTTCTCGAAGAAAGAGACACAACGTAAGTGCCGACACTGCTGTGGGAAAATACCCGCCGTACAATATAAAGCATTCTGTCAAAAGCAATTCCCTTTTCACACTCTTCCGGCTTTTTGATAAAACACTGCATGATATACGGCATACATTCGACCGCTTTGGAACCTAAGATTTCCGGCGCTACCGGCACGGTTCTCCAGCCCAGAAATTCCAAACCCTCTTTTTGGGTAATGACTTCGAGCATTTTCATTTCACGTTTTCGTTTTAATTCATCCTGCGGCATGAAAAACATCCCGACGCCGTATTCTCTCTCCTCTCCAATTTCAAAGCCCAATGATTTTGTGGCTTTCTTAAAAAATTTATGGGAAATCTGCAAAAGAATACCAACGCCGTCACCGGTCTTTCCCTCAGCGTCCTTTCCTGCACGATGCTCTAAATTTTCGACAATCTTTAAGGCATTTTCCACTGTCTGATGGCTCTTTTTCCCCTTGATATTTACGACAGCCCCAATACCGCAGTTGTCATGTTCAAAGCGTGAATCATACAATCCGTCTTCTTTTGCTTTTTTGAATAACTCGTCCTGTCTCATCTGAACCCTCCTAGAGATTTCTGCATTTCATCTTTCTTTTTATTTCATAGAAAATGATTCCGTAACAATCATATGAAAAAAATTTCACTTTCTATAACAAAAAAAGGTACAAAGGTTTCACGACAATCTCCCGTCATGTACCCCTTTGTACCTTTATGGTATCAAATATATCTTAAAACTGCTGTATTTGCAACAAAATTAAGTTTAAAGATAAATTTTTCTAATTTTTTAAAGTTTTAATTCTGTTTTGCTTAATTTTGTTAAGTTTTTAATTCGCATCCGCAATCTGCCCGATTAGTTACTTAAAAAATCTTTAATCTTTTTGCTTCGAACAGGATTACGGAGTTTACGCAGCGCCTTCGCTTCAATCTGTCGAATCCGCTCTCTGGTCACATTAAAGATTTTTCCAACCTCTTCCAGCGTCCTCGGATGTCCGTCCCGCAGACCAAACCGCAGAATGATGACTTCCCGCTCCCTCTCTTTCAAATCGCCGAGCAGTACTTCGATATGATCCCTGAGCATAACTGCTTCAATGTTTGCCTCCGGGGTAACCGTATTATTATCTGCCACAAAATCTCCTAAATTGGAATCGTCTTCCTCCCCAATCGGCGTTTCTAATGAAGCCGGTTCTCTGGCAATCTGCATGATCTCTAACACCTTTTCCTCGGACATATCCAACGCCGCGGCAAGTTCTTTGCTGGACGGTTCATATCCAAGTTCAAGCGTCAGTTTTCTTTGCATTTTCGACATCCGGTTAATCGTTTCCACCATATGTACAGGGACACGAATCGTTCTGGCATGATCGGCCAGCGCTCTTGTTACAGACTGTCGAATCCACCATGTCGCGTAAGTACTCAGTTTATATCCTTTTGTATAGTCAAATTTTTCAACACCTTTAATCAGTCCGAGATTTCCTTCCTGAACCAGATCCAGAAAGCTCATTCCCCGACCCGTGTAACGTTTTGCAATACTGACTACCAGACGCAGATTTGCCTCAATTAATTTTTCTTTTGCGTACAAATCACCTTCTGTCTTGCGTTTTGCAAGTTCTACCTCTTCCTCTGCAGTCAGCAATGGAACCGTACCAATTTCCTTTAGATACATCCGAACCGGGTCTTCTGTCCCCACTCCTTCGAGTAGATCCACAGCATCCAATTCTGCCGATTCTTCCTCTTCCTCTAAATCCTCATCAGAAGGATTGAGCAGGTCTTCCTCATCTGCTTCAACAGAAGCAATCTGTTCGTCGGTAGGTTCTGTGACCAGATCAACTTCCTTGATGTCGGAATCCAGTTCGATGTCATCATCATTTAACTCAACATTTTCTAAAACAATATCGTCGTCTTCCAACAGAATATCGTCGTCTAAAGCTTCATCCTCTAAATCGATCTCATCGTCGTAAATATCGTCGTCTAAATCGATTTCGGCATCATAGACCTCGCCGTCATAATCGATTTCGTCGTCGTAGGCCTCATCGTCATAATCAATTTCGTCGTCATAATTGATTTCATCGTCGTAGGCCTCATCGTCATATTCAGTTTCTTCATCGTAAGATTCTTCCTCATTGAAATCATCTTCTGCATCGTATTCCTCTGAATCTTCGAAGTCCTCTTCTGAATCAACATCCACTACTATGATTTCCCGTTCTTCTAATTTTGCGATGATAGAATCCCGCTGCCGCGCAGTAAGATCTTCATCGTCAAAAAAGATATGAACCTGCTCTGTGGTAAGTTGTCCATCTTCTTCCATCGCGATTTCAGCCAACTCTGCAATTTTTTGAATAAAATCCTGTTGTTTCACTACAACATCCTCTCCAGTTTTCTTAAATTAAAAAAAATGTCGCTTGAACTTTCATTATACACAAAAAAGGGACTAGTGTAAACAAGCCCCTAAAAATTTTTTTGGATTTTGTAGCATTTTCTTATAAAATGTTTATACGTGCTGTCAATGCTTTATTTTGTACCTACTTCGTCTGCCGGTACCAGAGGCGACCACCCCTGCGCTTCGCCGGGATAAGACTCCGTAACGATCTCTCCGTTTTCATCTGTTACAGGATTTCCCTGATCATCACGCATATAATTATCGCTCTGATTATCCTGGATTATACTGACATTTTCCCACGGTTCTTCATCCGGGGCAGTGGATGTTTCTATCAATTCTATGGTTAACAATTCATCCGTTTGGGTGCTTCCGTCATTTTTTTGCAGTTTTGTAGCGCCCACGTCATTTTCTCCGGACTGTTTTTGATCAGCATCCCGATGTCCTATGCACAGGGCAAGAATTACAACGACAATCAGCACCGCAAGAACTGCAATCATCAGATAAATCTTTTTTTTGTTTGAGGTTTGTTTCTTTTTTTCACTCATTGTTGTATCCTTTTCTTTCCTATTTTATACCAAATTCTGTAAAAATATGTAAATTATCTCTTTGTTTCCCCGATTTCCCGTTCTAAATCTGCAATAATTTTCGCAAGGGCATGCTCCTTATTGGATACTGTAATCCTGTCAGCCGCCGCTTTCACGCTGTCGACAGCATTTTCCACAGCATAGCCGATATCAGCGTATTGTAACAGATTCAAATCATTTTCGTAATCCCCGACGCCCACCGTGGTATGAATATCAAAACCGAGCTGTTCTTTCATATATTGTACAGCAATTCCCTTTCCGCTGTTTATCGGCTGAATCTCAAGTCCCTCCGGCCAGCTCATGTCAAACCGGAAGCGGTCATGAAACCGCGCCTTTAAATCCTGCTGCAAAACCGGTGTGAGTTCTGATTTTTGAAAAGATAAAAACTTATACAGCCTGTCTGGCAGCCGGTCAAAAAACTGCTCCAGCGCTCCGTCCTGATATGGATGGTTTCCCGGTTGAAAAGAAACGCTGTCCTGAAATGTATAATTAACCCAGAGTTCCCACACTTCAGGATAATTTTTTTGGATATAGGAGAGAAGTTCATAACAGTCCTGTTTCTCTGTCGTCCATTCATGAATAATCCGCTTTTTGGCTAAATCATAAAGTACTGTACCATTGAGCGCAACAACCGGCGCATTGACCCGTACCTTTTCCTGAAATTCATAGGCATGTCCCGGAAATCTTCCCGTCGCCAATGTAAACAATCCGCCCTCTTCCTGAAAGTAGCGGATTGCCTGTGCATTTTCATCGGAAACTTTTCCCGCCTCGTAAGTCAGCGTTCCGTCGCAGTCAGTACAGATTAAAAATCCTCGAAACCTGTTCATCTCTCGTAATCCTCATTTCTATTACCTTCATTATAACAAAACTTTTACGGAAATGAAACTGTGTTTCTCTCAAAATTCCCTCTGCGTTTTTAATTATAGTGTTTTGCCTGCGTCCGGTACATCTTGGCATAAAATCCATCGGGAATGCTCATCAGCTGCTCATGGCTCCCGTCTTCTATGATTCTTCCTCCCTCAAAAACGATGATACGGTCACAAAATCTGCACGAAGACAGTCTGTGAGAAATGTAGACTGCAGTTTTTCCGCCTACCAGCGTATCAAAATGCCGGTAAATCTCAGATTCCGCTACCGGGTCGAGCGCCGCTGTCGGCTCGTCTAAGATGACCACAGGCGCGTCTTTAAACAACGCGCGGACAATGGCGAGTTTCTGTGCCTGACCGCCGGAGGGTTCTACGCCGGCTTTGTCAAACATTTTGTATAGATTCGTGTCCTCTTTCTTTTCGAGGGAAAGCACCCATTCGTCCAATCCAATAAGTTTACATAATTCATTTGCGCGTTCCCGCACGCCTCTATCCATGCACTGCTCCAGCGCAATATTTTCCAAAATGGAGAACGCCATCAGTTTATAATCCTGAAATACGACAGACAGCATTTTGATATATTCCTTAAATTGAAAGCGGTTAATATTGATTCCATTCAATAAAATTTCACCCTCTGTCACCTCATAGAGTCTGCAGAGCAGTTTGATAAACGTCGTTTTCCCCGCTCCGTTTTTCCCCACAATGGACAAATGATCTCCGGAATGAATTGTTATGCTCACATTTTTTAAAATATAAATGTCTGTATTCGGATATTTGAAACTGACGTTGCAAAATTCAATTGTCGGCGCATCCGCATTTTTTGGAAGCGGAAGAGCCGCTTCTTCCTCCCTGTCTTCTTCTTTGTCCACAAGGTCCATGTACTCCAGAAAGTGTTTTAAGACGGATGCATTGTATCTTAATTGGAAAATTCCGTCTGAAATAGTAATCATGGAATTCTTAAATTCAAGAACAGACTGAATCAGACTGCTGAATTCGCCGATAGTGATATTTGCCAAAAGCGTTTCGACTCCCAAGACCATATAGACAAAAATATTACTAAACTCTGTAACCATCAAATCGAATCTGGAAAATTTCCATTTTCTTAAATTGGTCTTTTTCGCGGTCTGATAAATTTTTTCCCCCATAACTTCCTGATTGTTCAATATCATCCGGGAGGCGTCGTAAATCCGAATATCTTTTGCATACCGCCCGTCGGTCAGATTTCTCATATAATAATCCTGCTCCCGCATCTGGTCTGAATAGATTTTATAATACTGTTCGTCGATTTTTGTCGTCTTCATCGAAACCATTGTGCTGACTATAAAACTGATAAAAATAGGAATCAGAAGCATAACAGAACAGCGGATTACCAGATAAAAGACGCCGGAAAGGACAATAAAACTTGAAATCACATTGACAAATCCATCGGTCAGTCCCTGAACCAGACCTGTATTATCAAAGGAATTTTCTGCCCGTTTAATCTTATCAAGCATCTTAGCGTTTTCCGTATATTCAAATTTCATTTTCATGGTACGCATACTCAGCTTCACATTGATAATCCGATAAAACAGGTCATTGCAGTGATACTGCCGTTCTGTGACAAATTTATAGCTGACTCCGTGAATCCATGTTCCAATACAGATAAATCCAAGCCAGAAAAGAATGACTCGGATATCCCGGCGGCCTGCATATGCAATTTCATCAATTAAGTAGCGGGTACCCAAAATTGCAATAAACGGTTGAATACTTTTCAGTACAATACCAGCAATGACATAGGCAAAGTAACTCGGAATTTCCTTCCATGCAAACACAAAAAAGTATCGGGTGCAGCCTGCGATATCCCAAATCTGATTCTTTGCATTTTTAAACATCTGCGGCACCTCCTTTCCGATAATACTGCGCCTGAACCTGGTACATCCGGGCGTATTTTCCTGCCTGTTCCATCAATTGTTCATGCGTGCCCTCTTCTGCAACCTGCCCGTCTTCAAAAAGAATAATCCGGTCACAGAACCGGGTGCTTGACAGGCGGTGGGAGATAAAAATAGAAGTTTTTCCCTCAACCATCTTGTTAAATTCCTGATACATCCGGTCTTCCGCCAATGCGTCGAGCGCCGCAGTCGGTTCGTCCAATACAATGACATTCCGTCTCCGGTACAACGCTCTTGCCATCGCCAGACGCTGTCTCTCTCCGCCGGATAAATCAATTCCCTGCGCGTCAAAAATACGCAGCAGCTGTGTTTCCACACCTTCTTTATATGTTTGGATTTTCTCTTCCATCCCACTATTTTCCAAGGACTTCATAACAAAATCCATGTCTGTCCTTTCTCTCTCCTTCAGAGAAACATTCTCCCAGACCGGGCAGGCAAACACTTCCACATTTTGAAATACCGGAGAAAACAGTTGATAATATGTGCTCCTGTCGTATTTTTTGATATCGATGCCATTGAGCAGAATTCTTCCCTCTGTCGGTTCATAGAGCCGCATCAGCAGTTTTGTCAGCGTCGTCTTTCCGGCGCCGTTGACTCCGACAACTGCCAGTTTCATTCCCGCATCAATTTTGATATTTAAATTTTTCAGGACATATTTCTCATGTCCCGGATAGCGGAAAGATACATTTTCAAAAGTAAATTCGTACTGCTTTAGATCAATATCTGTAATGGTTCCTTCCTCTTTTTCCAAATCGGGTTCTTCCTCAATCCAGTCCATAAAAGTCCGAAAATCATCCATCTGAAGTTTATTCATATTCGTGAAAATCAATGTGCTGAACAAATCGGCTGTGGATTCGGAAAAAGTCCTCACCAGTCCGATGTATAAGACAAAATCCGGGATACTCATTCCACGCTTTAATACCATAAAAACTAAAATGCCATAAAGCAGTCCATTTTGGACGAAACGCATGGTGCTCATCCGGACTTCCGAAAGGGTCCATTGATTGTGTGTCCGTCTGGACGCCTTGAAAAACACGGCATTCAAGTCATCCCAGAGATGCCTGATCCATTTTTCCATTCCAAACAGGCGGATATCTTTTGCATATGAAAAGTCTCTGGTGCTCTGGGCAAGATAATTGTGCTTTCTCCAATTTCCTGCCATCGCGTCAGTAAATGCAACTTTCTCTTTCTGCATCGTTCCATTAAAAATCCGATAACGGATGTAAGAAACAACGCAGAGAGCCAATGCTAAAAGAGGATGAATCAACAGAACCGGAATTCCCGCGAGGACCGCCGATAAGAAACTTTGTAATGTATCTGTCATGCGCATACAATATCCATGAAATCCCTGTCCGTAATATGTAGCTCTCCGCGCTCTTTCTGTTAAATCTAAAAAATCCGGATTTTCCATATTTTTAAAATCCGTATGAAAAACTTTATTTAAATAGTTTCCCATAAGTTTATACTGAATTTTATCGAAACCGTATTCGCCAACGATTCGAAATCTCTGCTGGGCATAACCGACCAGGAACATGAAAATTCCAACGCAAAGCAGCACCTGAATCATCATCTGCGCCGACGCTTTGCGCGCGACCAGTTCCAGTACAATTTTAGGAATATATACACTGATCAACGGGTAGACGGCAGCTGTAATACTGCATGCAATCATGCTGATAATAAACAGCCTGCAATACTTCCATGACAGCCGGATGCTGTAAATAAAGTTATTGATCATGCCATATTTGGTGGCTTTGATTCCCTGTACATCTTCTTCTTTCTTCTTTTTTTTCGTAAAAAATATTTTTATTTTCCGTAAAATGCTTTTCATATCTGCTCCTGTTTCTACTGTTATTTGTTCTCTGCCGAAATGCGCTGTCTACTCTTTAAACGGTTTTTCCCCTAACTCCTTCAAATATCCGTTTACTTCGCTGATATGGCAGACTCCCGCATCAAGCGCGTATAAAACAACAAGGTCTCTCCGGCTGTTTTCAGCAAAACTGTATCCTGCCAGTTTTAACAATTTTCTTGCTTCTCTTGAATTTAAACCCAGCCCGATGCAAACCGCCAAAGACGTATCTTTGGATGGATGATAGTGGTCGTCCGACACAAACTTTGAAATCAGTTTTCTGTCAATTCCCGCATTTTCGCTAAGTTCTGTCGTTGTTAGATTTTTCTTGTATAAATATTCATTGACGATTGTTCCAAATTTTCTTTTATCATAATTGCTGCTGATAAATTCCGATAAACCGCTGCACTCACATTTTAAATGGCTCATTTGCCTCATTCCTCTCCTGTATATTTTCTGTTTTGACGTTCCAAATAAAAAACAAAAAAGCGACCCAGGGTATTTCCTAAATCGCTTTTATCCGTTTCATATCTGCACAATAACATAAGTGCAAAAGAAAATATTACAAGGCTCTGCCCGACTGCGTCAGCCTCCCGGAGTTACAAAACGACACACACCCTATCAGTGTATTTTTTGTCTGAACCGCTCTTTTATACTGTAACTGTCTGATATTTACTAATAAAGTGCTCATTCTGTTCTCCTTTCTTTTATTCTTTCCATATCTGCTCTGCTAAAAGAGTAGCATAACCCTTTTTATAAATCAAGGTTGTGTTATGAATTTTCGCTTATTATCTTGAAAATTTAAATTCTACCCCTCACTCATTTTTCCGTTGAATTTAATCTTACAAACACCACCGTTGATT
>CANQMA010000029.1 GCA_947624875.1 uncultured Lachnospiraceae bacterium | reverse complement strand
CCGATTGCAAGACCATCATCAGAGAAAGCGCTCTGCGTACGGCCATATACGATCTGCAAGAACAATTCTCTCATGGCTGTATTGATTGCGTCGCATACAAGGTCTGTATTTAATGCTTCAAGAATCGTCTTTCCCTGAAGTACTTCTGCTGCCATTGCTGCAGAATGCGTCATGCCGGAGCAGCCAATCGTCTCAATCAATGCTTCTTCAATAATTCCATTTTTTACATTCAGACTCAGCTTACATGCTCCCTGCTGAGGCGCACACCAGCCTACGCCATGTGTAAATCCTGAAATATCTTCGATTTTTTTAGAATGAACCCACTTGCCTTCTTCAGGGATCGGCGCCGGTTCATGATTTGCGCCCTTAGCAACAGGGCACATGTTTTCAACTTCCTTCGTGTAAATCATCTGAATACTCCTTTCGAAATAAAATATAAGAAACTCTGTATTTATTGTATGAGCGCTCTCAATGCTCACATTCCTTTTTATTTTCTCATAAATTGACAAATTTGTCTATCTTTTTACTGTCATTTCAACCGGATAATTTACTTATTTTGCCTCGATATATCCCTTTGCAGCCAACAGTTCCGCAGAAAGTACTGCGCCACCCGCAGCGCCTCTTAATGTATTATGGGATAAACCAACAAATTTGTAGTCATAGACGGTATCCTCCCGAAGTCTTCCGACAGAAATGCCCATACCCCTTTCAAAATCCACATCCAAAGAAACCTGTGGTCTGTTGTCATCTTCTAAGTATTGAATAAATTGTTTTGGAGCGCTTGGAAGATTTAGTTCCTGCGGCTCCCCGCTAAACTGTTCCAAGGCCTCTATCAATTGTTCTTTTGTCGGATTTTTTGCAAATTTTACAAATACTGCCGCCGTATGTCCATCTAAAACAGGCACTCTGATGCACTGCGTTGTTATGACCGGACTGTCTGCCTTTTTGATGACGCCATCTTCAATCTTTCCCCAGAGGCGGAGCGGTTCCTGTTCAGATTTTTCTTCTTCTCCACCGATATAAGGAATAATATTTCCTTTCATCTCCGGCCAGTCGGCAAATGTCTTGCCAGCACCGGAAATTGCCTGATAAGTCGTAGCAACTACTTCAACCGGTTCAAACTCTTTCCATGCGGTCAATACCGGCGCATAACTTTGGATGGAACAATTTGGTTTTACTGCAACAAACCCTCTCTTTGTTCCAAGACGTTTTTTCTGGAATGGAATCACTTCATAGTGTTCGGGATTGATTTCAGGAACTACCATCGGGACATCCGGCGTCCATCGATGCGCACTGTTATTAGAAACTACCGGAGTTTCTGCTTTCGCATAATCTTCCTCAATCTTTTTGATTTCTTCCTTTGTCATATCCACTGCACTAAAAACGAAATCCACCTGAGAAGCCACGGTTTCAACCTCATTGACATTATAGACAATCATATCTTTTACATTTTCCGGCATCGGAGTCGTCATTTTCCAACGATTTCCAACGGCCTCTTCATAAGTTTTTCCTGCAGAGCGCGGGCTCGCTGCCACACAAACTACTTCAAACCATGGATGATCCGCCAGCAATGTAACAAACCGCTGTCCCACCATACCGGTCGCACCCAGAACACCAACCTTTAATTTCTTATCAACTTTCATAATAATTCTCCCTTCGAATCTTTTCTACTATAAAAATAAATTACCGCATGGCTTTCCATAAACTGACAATTTTAATCGCTGTCTGCAGTTTCCAAAACAGAAGACTGTGTATTTTCTTCTGTGTTTGTATTTTGTAAAGCAGTACTCTGCTCTTCACTTTGCCGGATCAAACTTTTTTCATATTGAATTACGGAGTCTTTGTATCGTGAAGACATGACCATCAAATCTACATTCCACATAAAGTAGCAGAACATAAATACAAGAATTAACCCGCAGAGGCAGGATCCAAAATTTCTTTTTTTAAAAAAGGGAAGTGCATCGACGTATTTAAAATCAGATAAAAAAATAGCCGGACTGAAAAGAAAAATCCCAATAAAAATATATTTGGAAATTGTCAAAACGACATCAGCCGCCGTAAATTGATAGTGAAGAATTTCATTGACAATGCTTGGCACATAAATCATCAGCATCAATCCATAATAGAAAATAGCAATCACCATCTTCCATGAAGACGCAGAACGAAATCCAAAAAGCCGTACTCTGCCTTCCTCCATATTGGATGGTTTTTGAACAGTGTTCTTATATTTTTTTGTTTTCTTTTGAACGTGACTCGGTTTATATGACATTGGGGATCTCCAATAAAAACACAAACATTGTTGAAAAAAACAAAGCTTCCGGCGTGACTCGAACACGTGACCTGCTCATTACGAGTGAGCCGCTCTACCAACTGAGCTACGGAAGCATTTGCACTCTCTAATTTACTATACTCACTTTCAAAAGTCAATTATTCTTTTTCCATTATTGAATCAATTTTGTATCTCTGCTATAATTTGTTTTATGATTTCAATAAAAATAAACGATAAAAATAAATTTATGCAGCATTTATTAATGAAGGAAACTTTTGATTTCTTCTTGTTTTGTGAGGGACAGATCCGCAGTGCTTCTACTTTTCATCTGGATGGACGGATTAACCGTGACTACTTTGATTCAGAGGAATTGCCAGATATGTCTGAAAATTTTGTGTCATGGGCAGGCATTCGCCCTGTTGTTTTTTCAATAATTCAAGGAAAAAAAGTTCCAACAAAGCTAAAACTTGTATTTGCTCTTCCTTCAGATTGTTATACAGATATTTTAAAGCAATGTGCTTCTTCCCTTTCCCCGTCCGATCTTGGCGGCCTACATCTCCATATTCTTTATGAGAATGATGCAATTACACTGATTACCGGTACTTCCTTAAATGTGTTTACTTTAGATAAAACCATTGATTCCTGTTGGGATAATGTGGTACGCACTCTTTTAAAGCAGCATTTTGATATTGAAATAATTTAACAGAATATGAACGAATCGTAAACTTTTAGCACTCTTTCATTATGAGTGCTAATTTTTTATTGACATTTATATCATGAGTGATAAAATAAAATCTGATTTACAACAATATAAAGGAGTGATATTTTATGACGAACAAACAGGGAAGTTTATCGATTAACAGCGAAAACATTTTTCCGATTATTAAGAAGTGGCTCTATTCTGACCACGACATTTTTTTTAGAGAATTGGTTTCTAACGGTTGCGATGCAATCACGAAATTAAAAAAATTAGATATCATGGGAGAAGTCAATCTTCCGGCAGACGAAACATTTAAAATTCAGATTCTGGCAAATCCGGCAGATAAAACGCTTACCTTTATCGATAACGGTATTGGTATGACCGCTGAGGAAGTAGACGAGTATATTAACCAGATTGCATTTTCAGGAGCGGAAGCTTTTTTGGAACAATATAAGGATAAAACTTCCGAAGACCAGATTATCGGTCACTTTGGCCTTGGATTTTATTCTGCATTCATGGTGGCTGACCGTGTTACCATCGAAACGCTTTCCTATAAAGAAGGGGCATCTGCTGTTTTATGGGACTGTGACGGTGGAACAGATTTTACGATGTCTGACAGCGATATGACAGAGCGCGGAACAAAAATTACCCTGTTTTTGAATGAAGACAGTGTTGAATTTGCAAATCTATACAGAGCTCAGGAAGTATTAGACAAGTACTGCTCTTTCATGCCGACAGAAATCTATCTGAGCGATCCTTCTGCAGAACCGGAATATGAAACGATTCCTGAAGAAGAGGTGACAGAAAAAGATACTGTCATCGAACATATCGTAGAACCTGCAAAAACGGAGGAGAAAGAAAACGAAGACGGTACCAAAGAAACGGTTGAAACAGAGCCTGAACAGCACAAGGCAAAAATTTTAAAACGTCCGGTTCCATTAAATGACACAACACCTCTATGGACAAAGCATCCAAATGAATGTAGTGAGGAAGAATACAAAGACTTTTATCACAAAGTATTTATGGACTATAAAGAGCCTTTATTCTGGATTCATCTGAATATGGATTACCCGTTTAATCTCAAAGGGATTTTGTATTTCCCAAAAATTAATATGGAATATGAATCTATCGAAGGCGTCATTAAACTTTATAATAATCAGGTCTTTATTGCCGACAATATTAAAGAAGTCATCCCTGAATTTCTTATGCTTTTAAAGGGTGTGATTGATTGTCCTGACCTGCCGCTGAATGTTTCCCGTTCTGCTCTTCAGAATGACGGATTTGTCAAAAAGATTTCTGATTATATAACAAAAAAGGTAGCGGACAAACTCTCCGGAATGTGCAAAACGGATAAAGAAAACTATGAGAAATACTGGGATGATATCAGTCCGTTTATTAAATTTGGCTGCTTAAAAGACGAGAAATTCTGTGAAAAGATGTCTGATTATATCCTCTTTAAAAATTTGGACGACAAATATCTTACATTTAAGGAAGCATTAGAGAATAATAAAGAAAAACATGAAAACACCATCTTCTACACCAATGACCCTGTACAGCAGAGCCAATATGTCAAAATGTTTAAGGAGGAAGGTATTGATGCCGTTATTTTAAAGGATAATATCGACCAGCCGTTTATTTCTCAACTTGAATCCAAAAATGAAGGGGTTAAATTTAAGAGAATTGACGACGATTTCAATGATTCCTTTACCGAAGAATTGAGTGAAGACGAGTCCAAAAATCTCACAGAAAAACTGACTGAGGTTTTCAAAAAGGCGCTCAATCGGGATAACATTGATATCAAGGTTCAAAAATTAAAAGATGCAAAGGTATCTTCTATGATTACAGTCAATGAGGAAACCCGCCGGATGCAGGATATGATGAAGATGTATGGCATGGCCGGAATGGATCCGTCTATGCTTGGCGGAGCTGGCGAAGTGTTAACGCTCAACGCTAATAATGTCTTGGTAAAACATATCCTTGACAATCCTGAAGGCGAACATACCGGACTGATCTGCAAACAGTTGTATGACCTTGCAGTAATCAGCCACACTCCTTTAAATCCGGATTCCATGACCGCATTTATCGAACGGAGCAATCAGATTCTTGAGCTTCTTACAAAATAAGTATCATGAAAGATAAAGAGATGCAGGATTGCGCTTTAATACGCCGTCCTGCATCTTTTTATTTGTAAAAAAACTCCAACTGACTGGTTTTTATTGCACTTTTTACCAAATTTCCAGTGTTTCAAAAATTTTTTCTACCGCGATATGATATTGATAGAGATTCTGACATTTTCTCACCAATTTTGCACATCGATGTTCGTCGACAAAATTCCAGGATACATAATTCCAAAATTCTTTCATTTTATAGAGCAAATGCTTATCTGCTTTCATTATTTGTTCAAAATCAGCATATAACCTGTCGTGATATTTTTTTATCTGCTCTTTTGTCAGGCGGTCTGCCCCATGTATTTCATTTGCCAGATTTGGGTTTGCAATCAATCCCCGGCCTATCATAACATCCTGAACCGGAAAGTTTTCTTTTATTTTTCTGAAATCCTCTACTGTCTTTATATCTCCATTATAAATCAATGGATTTTTTGAATGTTCTACGGCATAGGAAAAAGCGTCCATATCTGCTTTATCACGATACATTTGAATTTTTGTTCTGCCATGAACGGTCAATTCGCTAATCGGATATTGATTGTAAACCGCCAGGATATCCGGAAACTCCTCCGCACTATAAACTCCGATTCTTGTTTTCACGGAAATATCTAAAGTAGTCTCCAATTGATCGCGCCATAAAAAAATCTGCTCAAAGAAACGCTGCATCCCGTCTAAATCCCTTAAAAATCCGGAACCTTTATTTTTTGCCACAACCGTTCCGGAGGGACAGCCGACATTAAAATTCAGTTCCTCTGTGTAACCTAATTCCATTAACTGTTTTGCCGCTTTGATAAAGTAATCCGCCTGATTGGTTAAAATCTGTGGAATCAGATGGACTTTTTTACTGTTATTTTCCGGGAGCAGGTCACGAATTTCTTTTCCTTTAAAACAGAGATTGACCGTGGGCGATACGAAAGGTGCATAGTATTTATCCACACCGCCAAATAAGTCCGCATACGCATTTCGATAGGTATATCCGGTAATCCCCTCTAACGGGGCAAAGTAAAGATTCATGTATTTTCCTTTCTGTACAGGCTTCCAGTACGCTTTCACCTGAATTTTCCTTTCTGTACAGGCTTCCAGAACGTTTTCACCTGAATTTCTCTTTCCAAAACATCAGAATTTTCTGCCGGGTCATCCCTAGAATTTTATCAAAAAGGAATATTATCTGTAAAGATGAGATTTTCAATCAAACCAAAACTCATTACATATATATTAAGTAAAATAAACGATTTTGATATGTAAAATTTTGTCAAAACTTCTGGAAATGGAATTCAATTACATATCTTTTTGTTAAAATAAACGATTTTGATATGTAAAATTTCTCCAAAACTTCTGGAAATGGAATTCAATTACATATCTATTAGTTAAAATAAACGATTTTGATATGTAAAATCTCTTCAAAGCTTTTGGAAATCAAATTGAATTACATATGCACTGCCCAAAACAAGCAATTTTGATATGTAAAGCGCCCATATCCTTTAGAAATCGGATTGCCCATAGCTTTGAGAAATTGGATTTGGTTTGAAAATGCGTGGTTTTAATGATATACTCTTAGCAGTGCTCTGCTCTTTGGGTGAGACAGGGCTGCAATGTAAAAATATATCAATTTGCGAGGTATTACATATGAAGTTATGGGGTGGAAGATTTACGAAAGAAACCGACCAGCTTGTTTTTAATTTTAATGAGTCGCTTTCCTTTGACCGGAAATTTTACAGGCAGGATATTCGCGGCAGTCTGGCACATGTGCGAATGCTCGGCAGACAGAAAATTATTTCCGAGAATGAAATGAACGCCATTATCAGCGGGCTTGAAGGAATTCTGAAAGACTTAGACTCCGGCGCACTGCAGTTTGACAAGAGCGAAGATATTCACAGTTTCGTTGAGGCACAGTTGATCGACCGCATTGGCGATGCCGGAAAGAAACTCCATACCGGGCGTAGTCGAAACGACCAGGTTGCACTGGATATGAAACTATATACACGTGATGAACTGGTGGAAACGAACGGATTGTTAAAAACACTGCTCTCCTCGCTTTTAAAGGTGATGCAAGAAAATACGGAGACAATCATGCCCGGTTTTACCCATCTTCAGAAAGCTCAGCCGATTACTCTCGCTCATCATTTTGGCGCATATTTTGAAATGTTTAAACGCGACCGCAGTCGTCTTGATGACATTTACCGACGCATGAATCTTTGTCCTTTAGGTTCCGGTGCACTTGCCGGTACGACATATCCACTCGACAGAGAATACACTGCGTCCCTGCTTGACTTTGACGCAGCCACGCTGAACAGTATGGATTCTGTTTCCGATAGAGATTACTTAATTGAATTTTTATCTGCACTCTCTACGATTATGATGCATCTGAGCAGATTTTGTGAGGAAATCTGCATCTGGAATTCCAATGAATACCGGTTTGTCAATATTGACGATTCCTACAGTACCGGTTCAAGCATCATGCCGCAGAAAAAGAATCCGGATATTGCGGAATTAATCCGCGGAAAGACCGGCCGCGTCTATGGAGCTCTCCTGTCACTGCTCACAACGATGAAAGGACTCCCTCTGGCTTACAATAAAGATATGCAGGAGGATAAAGAACTTTCATTTGACGCGATTGATACGGTAAAGGGCTGTATTCTTCTCTTTACGGGAATGATTGACAGTATGACATTCAATCAGGAAATCATGAAAGACAGCGCCCGCCATGGATTTATCAATGCCACAGACGCCGCTGACTATCTGGTAAATCACGGGGTTCCATTCCGCGATGCACATGGAATTGTCGGTGAGTTGGTATTGTTCTGTGAACAGAAGCAAATCGCTCTTGATGACATGACTTTAGAAGAATACAAGGCCATCAGTCCGGTATTTGAAGAAGACATTTTCGACGCAATCAGTTTGGAGACTTGTGTAGACAAGAGATTGACGCTTGGCGCGCCGAGCCCGGAAGCAATGAAAAAAGTAATCGAAATCTACAAAAACTATCTTCAAGAAAACTGACATAAAACCGCGACTGATTTGCAATATATCCAATAGAATCAAAGCAACCATAAGAAAAACGGCAGTAAAGATATCCTCTTTATTGCCGTTTTTCTTTTTTATTAAATATGTTTTCTATTATTGATATTTTCCTAAAAACTCTCTGGTTCTTTGATTTGTCGAATGGAACAGTTGTTCCGGCGAACCTTCTTCTACAATATAACCGTCCTCCATAAAGATAATCCGGCTTGAAACATCTTTTGCAAACAACATTTCATGGGTGACAATCACCATCGTCATATGCTCATTTGCAAGTTCCTTGATAACTTTCAAGATTTCAATGGTCAGTTCCGGATCCAGGGCAGAGGTCGGTTCATCAAAGAAAAGAATGTCCGGATTCATTGCCAGCGCCCTCGCAATGGATACTCTCTGCTGTTGTCCACCGGAAAGCTGACACGGATAGGCGTCTTTTTTATCGGCAATTCCCATTTTTTCCAGGAGCCGCATTGCCTGCTCCTCCACTTCCGCTTTGTTTCGTTTTTGAATATACTGTGGTGCCTCTGTGATATTTTTCCAGACGGAATAATGCGGAAACAAGTTAAAATTCTGAAATACGAGACCATACATGGAGCGGATCTTTTGTAGCTCTTTTTTTGAAGCATACTGCACTATTCCGGATTCTGTCGTATGCACCATCGGCTGATTATTATAATAGATATTTCCGGAATCAATTTTCTCTAAATTGACAGCACACCGAAGCAGTGTCGATTTTCCGGAACCCGAAGGGCCGATGACAGACACGACCTCTCCCCGATGTACAGACATCGAAATATCTTTTAACACTTCCAGTCCGTCAAAACTCTTTTGAATATTGGTCATTTGTAATACTGCGTCACTCATGGGAACCTCCTACTATTGATAATAACTGTACTTCTTTTCCAGAAGATTCATAATCCATGCAACAACGGCATTAAAAATATAATAAAATACCCCTGCCACCAGTAACGGTGTAAAACTTGCCGTCGATGAAGCAAGCTGCTTTGCAAGCGAAAACATCTCGATATAGGAAACAGAAAATGCCAGTGAAGTATCCTTTACAAGACAAATCACTTCGTTTGTCACCGACGGCAGGATTCTTTTAAAGACCTGCGGCCAGATGATTTTGGTAAATGTTTTAACTTTGCTGTACCCTAATAGATGCGCCGCTTCATACTGTCCTCTCGGCATAGACTCAATGCCTGAGCGATAGATTTCAGCAAAGTACGCCGCATAGTTTACGACAAATGCGATGATAATCGCCGTAAACTTGTATTCACTGCTGATGGAAATGCCAAACAGAAAGTAAGGTCCAAAGTAAATCGCAATCACCTGAAGCATCAGCGGCGTTCCCCGCATAATGGAAATATATGCATTGACAATCCACCGTAAAATCAGAAATCGGGACATTCTGCCAAAAGCGACCAACAGTGCCAGCGGCATTGATAAAACCAGTGTGATGACAAAGATTTTAACAGTCTCAATCATTCCGTCGGACATTCGCTCTAAAATGACATTTAACGGCAAACTGGTTGCCGTTAAAATGTAATGTAATCCAAAAGTCATTGTAATTATTCCCCAATACAAATCATCGTTGTATCAATGTCGTATTTCTTTGCAATTTCATCTACGGTACCGTCTTCATACAGTTTCTTTAAATCTGCATTGACTGTATCGCGAAGCTCTGTATTTCCTACTTTAAAGCCGATTGCATACTGCTCGGAGTTCAGGTTTTCATCTAAAATCTTATAGTCCTTGCCACGTTCTGATAACTGGTAGTTTGCAACCCCGACATCAATTGCTAAAGCGTCGATACTTCCGCTCTGCAGTTCGGTAAATGCTGTATTGTAATCAGAAAACGGATTAATGGATGCGAACGTCTTTCCAAGTTCCACCTGAGCGCCATCGTCTGCAAACAGAGATTCTGCAGCACTTGCAGCCTGAACACCGACTGCCTTATCCTTCAAATCTTTTAACGTATTGATTCCGGAATTTTTTGCAACAACGACAACCTGAGTGTTATTAATATACGGATCAGACCACTCATAATCGTTTTCCCGTCCATTCATTGTAAATCCATTCCAGATACAATCAATGCTTCCGGAATTGATTTCCGTATCCTTTGTATCCCAGTTAATCGGCTTCTTTACTAACTTCCAGCCTTCCATCTCACAAACTTTTTCTGCAAGATCCAAATCAAAACCAACATACTCTCCAGACTCTGCATCCAAGTAACCATATGGTGGATACTCAGCGTCAAAACCAACGGTAAATGTTTTCTCTCCCTCTTTTGCTTCCTGTTTTGTTGTCTCATTTTCTGAGCTGCTGCCACATGCAGTCAGAGACAGCATCAAAACAACTGAAAGTACTAATGCAAATAATTTTTTCATCACAATCTCCTTTTTTAATTTGTTAATACGTTACTAAACTAAAGTGTACGTGACTATGCTACCAAATCATTTTAAAAATGTCAACTTTTATTCTCTTCCTGTACTAAATGCACGTCAACCTGCCGGTATGGAATATCAATTTGATTTTGGTCAAAAGCTTCTTTGACTTTTTCATTCAGATAAAATTTCGCGTCAAAGTAATCTTTCGTCGCGCTCCACATCCGGATTTCCAAATTGACGGAGCTTTCACCCAGTTCCCTGACCACTACCGCATTTTCTTCGTCCGGCAGAATCATCGGACAGGATTTCATCACGCTCTCAGCGATTTTTTTTGCTTTTGCGACATCTTCCTGATATCCGATGCCGACCGGCACGTCAACACGCCTTTTCCCCTGATTGGTCGAATTGATTACAATACTGTTTGACAGCGTTCCATTTGGAAACTTCACCGTCCGGTTGTCCACTGTTGTCAGGGTTGTATAAATGATATCAATTTTTTTCACCGTCCCCTCGACATTTTCAGCAATAATATAGTCGCCGACCACAAACGGCTTTCCTACCAGAATCAGAATTCCTCCGGCAAAATTGGAAAGGCTTCCCTGAAGCGCAAGTCCAACGGAAACGCCCGCAGTGCCGAGCAGGGTAATAAACGACGTCGTCTGAATGCCGATTTGTCCACAGATAATAATAAATATAATAATATAACCCAGCACATTGACGATAGAATCAATAAATTTTGCGACTCCCAGATCAACGCCTGATTTGGTAAAGATATTGCGGATTAATTTCTTGATCATCTTCAATATCAATTTTCCCGCAGCAAAAATCAGTACCGCAATCAGTAAATCAATTCCAAATGCAATCAGCCGGTCCATCAGTCCGTCTGTCAATTCCGTCAGTTTTCCTACCTTCTGATTGATTTCATCTAATTGGCCTTCGACTGCCGTCTGAGCTAAAACATCAAACATTTCTTTTCTCCTCAATTATCTTTTTATAAAGGAAAAGGGTCATCCGCCGGACAACCCTTTTCCTTGATGTTCGTTTCTATTTTACCACTCTGACTTTAATGACGCCGTCCACTGCGTTTAATTTTTCAACTAAAGAAGCTGTCGCAGGCGCGTCCAAGTCAATGATTGCATACGCATAATCCCCTCTGGATTTATCCACCATATCGGATACATTGACGCCTTCTGAGGCAACCACGGAGGTGAGCTGTCCAATCATATTCGGAATATTTTTATGCGCTACGGTCACTCTTGCCGCCTTGTCACAGCAGCCGAGATCCACGCTCGGATAATTGACAGAGTTTACAATATTTCCATTTTCCACATAGTTCATCAGTTCTTCCACTGCCATAACCGCGCAGTTATCTTCGGATTCTGCTGTGGAAGCGCCGAGATGAGGCGTTGCAATGACGCCCTCCATTTTGGCTGTTTTTGCATTCGGGAAATCCGTCACATATTTTCTGACCTTACCGGATTTCAACGCCTGTTCCATATCGTCGTCATTGACCAGCAAATCCCTTGCAAAATTTAAAATCACCACGCCGTCTTTCATCATTGCCATGCTGTCTTTGTTAATCATTTCTCTCGTATCGTCCAAAAGCGGTACATGAACGGAAATAAAATCACATTCCCTGAAAATTTCTTCTCTGGTCTTTACCAGATGTACCGTTCTCTTTAACCCCAAAGCGGCGTCAACGGAAAGATAAGGATCTGTTCCAAGAACTTCCATCCCAAGAGAAACGCCAATGTTTGCAACGAGTCTTCCGATAGCGCCAAGTCCGATGACACCGAGTTTCTTTCCCATAACTTCGGTTCCGGCAAAGTTTTTCTTGGCCTTTTCCATCGTCTTATTGATATTTTCATCTTCCTGATTTTCCAATACCCACCGGTTTCCGCCGATAATATCTCTCGAAGCCAGAAGCATACCGCAGACGACCAGTTCTTTTACGCCGTTTGCATTCGCGCCCGGCGTATTAAAGACTACAATCCCTTTGTCAGCGCACTTTTCTAACGGAATATTATTGACGCCTGCGCCGGCTCTTGCGATTGCAAGAAGATTTTCCTGTAGTTCCAGATCATGCACAGAAGCGCTGCGGACTAAAGCGACGTCCGCATCCTCAAAATGGTCCGTCATTTCATAATTCTCATTGAACAGTCCCGTTCCTAACGGGGAAATCGGATTTAAACAATTTACCTTAATCATTTATGCATTTGCCTCCTCGAATTTTTTCATAAAGTCTACCAATGCCTGAACGCCCTCGATTGGCATTGCATTGTAAATGCTGGCTCTCATTCCGCCGACCGTCCTGTGTCCTTTCAGGTTTTCAAAACCTGCCTCTTTTGCCTCAGCGACAAACTTCGCGTCAAGCGCCTCGTCGCCCGTCACAAACGGAACATTCATCAGAGAGCGGTCTTTTGGAACGACAGTACCCTTGAACAGTTTGCTCTGATCCAGAAAATCGTACAGAATTTTTGCTTTTTTCTCATTGTGCTCCTTCATTGCCTGAAGTCCGCCCATCTTTTTAATCCACTGGAATACTTTTCCACAGATATAAATTCCATAACATGGCGGGGTATTGTAAAGGGAACCTGCGTCTGCCTGTGTTTTCCATGCAAGCATGGTCGGAACGCTGGTGTCAACGCTCTCCGGAATCAAATCTTCTCGGATGATTGCAATGACAACGCCGGCCGGCCCGATATTTTTCTGAACACCGCCGTAGATTACGCCGTATTTTTCTACGTCAATTGGTTCAGATAAAAAGCAGGATGAAACATCGGCAACCAGTTCATGCCCTTTTGTATTCGGCAGTTCTTTAAACTTTGTACCATAAATTGTATTATTTTCACAAATATATACATAGTCGACATCATCATCAATATCCAAATCACTGCAGTCCGGAATATAGGAAAACGTCTTGTCCGCTGACGAGGCAACCACCTGGACATCCAGATATTTCTGCGCTTCCACAGAGGCTTTTTTAGCCCACTGACCCGTTACAATATAGGCAGCCTTTCCATTTTTTTTCAAATTCATCGGAATTGCCGCGAACTGCTGGGAAGCGCCTCCCTGAAGAAACAGAACCTTATAATTATCCGGAATATTCATTAAATCCCTGATATCCTGCTCTGCGTCATCAATAATCTGTTGAAATGCCTTCGAGCGGTGGCTCATTTCCATCACGCTCATTCCGGTTCCCCGATAGTCAAGCATTTCTTCTGCCGCTTCCTTTAACACTTCTTCCGGCAGCACAGCCGGTCCTGCTGAAAAATTATATACTCTAGCCATTTATTTATCCTCCTAATCGCTCTTTTGCTTTTATTAACAATCGTAACCTCTTTCAGCCAAATCTTCCTCAGAGAAAGCTTCACTGATTGCAGTTCCTGCCGGAACCATCGGGAATACCTTATCGTCTTCATGAATCTGGCAGTCAATCACGCATGGAATATTCATTGCAATCGCATCTTTCAGAGCTGCTTCAAATTCCTCTACCGTCGTAGCCTTATATGCTTTTGCGCCAAGTCCTTCAGATACTTTTACAAAATCAACTTCATCATCCAGAACCGTATTCGAATAGCGTTTGCCATAGAACAATGTCTGCCACTGGCGGACCATACCAAGTACATGGTTGTTGATGACAATCTGGATAATTGGAATATTATACCGGGTTGCCGTAGCAATTTCATTCATGTTCATACGGAAACATCCGTCTCCCGCAATATTGACACAGACTCTGTCACGGTTTCCCATCTTAGAACCGATACATGCTCCAACGCCGTATCCCATCGTTCCAAGTCCTCCGGAAGTGATAAATTGTCTCGGAGATTTAAACTTATAAAACTGCGCAGTCCACATCTGATGCTGTCCGACATCCGTTGTAATAATTGCATCGCCTTTTGTAATCTGATACAGGGAATCAATGACTGCAGGCCCTGTCAACACACTTTTATCAAGATTTAACGGGTACTGTTCCATCATTTCCCCGATATGCTTCATCCATTGTGGATGTTCCTGCTTTGTAAGCTTGACATTCAGCTTTTTGAGCACTTCTTTAATATCGCCAATAATACTTGCATCTGCATGTACATTTTTGTTGATCTCTGACGGATCTACGTCAATATGGACAATCTTTGCATTACTTGCAAATGCTTTTGCATTTCCCGTCACACGATCGCTGAAACGTGCACCAATAACAAGAAGTAAATCACACTCCGTCACGCCGAAGTTGGAAGTTTTTGTTCCATGCATTCCAATCATACCGGTATAACGCGGATTTGTCCCCTCAATCGCGCCTTTTCCCATCAACGTGTCACAGACAGGCGCGTCCATGATTTCAGCAAGTTCGCGTACCTCTTTGTCAGCGCCGGAAATTACCGCACCGCCGCCGATAAGAATATACGGCTTTTCAGAGGCGGCAATCATTTCTGCAACATGTGCCACATCTTCCTCTACAATCGTATCCGTAATTCCTGCAACCGGCTCCGGATTTACGCTGGTGAATTCACATTCATTTGCCGTAACATCTTTGGTTATATCGACTAAAACCGGTCCCGGTCTTCCGGTCTGTGCAATCTTAAACGCTCTTCTGAGAGTGTCGGCCAACTGGTTAATATCTTTTACAATAAAATTATGCTTTGTAATCGGCATTGTCACACCGACAATATCAACCTCCTGGAATGAATCTTTTCCAAGTCCGGATTTTGCTACGTTAGCTGTAATCGCAACAACAGGAACAGAATCCATATATGCAGTTGCAATTCCGGTAACAAGATTGGTAGCACCCGGTCCGGAAGTCGCAAAACAGACGCCTACTTTTCCTGTGGAACGCGCATAGCCGTCTGCAGCATGTGCTCCACCCTGCTCGTGCGAAACAAGAATGTGATTAATTTCATCTGAGTGTCTGTAAAGTTCATCATAGATATTGAGAATTGTTCCTCCCGGATATCCGAAAACCGTATCAACACCCTGTTCTTTTAAACATTCAATAACAATTTGTGAACCATTTAATAACATTATATCTCTCCCTCTCCCTTATTTCTTTATTTCTAAGATTGCACCTCTGTTTCCTGATGTAACCATTTCAGCATATCTTGCAAGATAACCGGTTGTCACCTTCGGTTCTCTTGGCTGCCACTCTGCTTTTCTCTTCGCGAGTTCTTCATCGGAAAGTTTCACATTCAGAGAATATTCCGGAATATTGATTTCAATGATATCTCCTTCTTTTAACAGGGCAATCGGCCCGCCGACTGCCGCTTCCGGTGAAACATGTCCAATCGATGCGCCTCTGGATGCGCCGGAGAATCGTCCGTCCGTGATCAGCGCAACACTTTCTCCCAGTCCCATGCCTGCGATGGCAGAGGTTGGATTGAGCATTTCACGCATGCCCGGACCGCCTTTCGGTCCCTCGTAACGAATTACAACGACATCACCTGCTACAATCTTTCCACCTTTGATTGCTTCAATCGCATCTTCCTCACAGTCAAAAATTCTTGCCGGTCCCTCATGCACTAACATGGACGGGGCAACTGCTGAACGTTTTACCACAGAACCGTCCGGCGCCAGATTTCCCTTTAAAACTGCAAGTCCGCCGGTCTTGGAATATGGATTTTCCACCGGTCTGATAACCTCCGGATTTTTGTTGACACAATCCTTAATATTTTCTCCAACGGTCTGTCCCGTTACCGTCATGCAGTCAAGATTTAACAATCCTAATTTGCTGATTTCATTCATTACCGCATATACGCCGCCGGCTTCGTTCAAGTCCTGCATATATGTCGGGCCTGCAGGAGCCAGATGACAGAGATTCGGTGTCTTTTCACTGATTTCATTGGCAAATGAGATATCAAAATCAAAACCGATTTCATGGGCGATTGCCGGCAGATGAAGCATACTGTTTGTAGAACAGCCGAGCGCCATATCAATCGTCAGTGCATTCAAAACTGCTTCTTTTGTCATAATATCTCTTGGACGGATATTCTTCCGATACATTTCCATCACTGCCATGCCTGCATGTTTTGCAAGTTTAATTCTCTCAGAATATACTGCAGGGATTGTTCCATTTCCCGGAAGTCCCATACCAAGAACTTCTGTCAGGCAGTTCATGGAATTTGCGGTATACATTCCGGAGCAGGAACCGCAGGTCGGGCAGACTTTTTCCTCAAATTCTTTCACCTGCTCTAAAGTCATTTTGCCGGCCGCATGAGAGCCGACTGCCTCAAACATGGACGAAAGACTTCTTTTTTGTCCCATAACATTTCCCGCAAGCATCGGCCCGCCGGAAACAAATACGGTTGGAACATTGACTCTGGCTGCCGCCATGAGAAGACCCGGTACGTTTTTATCACAGTTTGGAATCATGACCAGTGCGTCAAACTGATGCGCCAGCGCCATCGCTTCCGTACTGTCAGCAATCAAATCTCTCGTTACCAGAGAATATTTCATCCCAATATGTCCCATGGCAATGCCGTCACAGACTGCTATTGCCGGAAACATCACCGGCGTACCGCCAGCCATTGCCACGCCTAATTTCACTGCCTCGGCAATTTTATCGAGATTCATATGTCCCGGAACAATTTCATTATAAGAACATACAATACCAACCAGCGGCTTTTGCAGTTCTTCTTCCGTCATACCTAATGCATTGAAAAGAGAACGGTGCGGTGCCTGCTGCATTCCTGTTTTTACTGCATCACTTTTCATTTTGCTACCTCCATTTTTGCTTCTTCTATCTATATCATATAAAGCTCTTTATTCAATTCGTTCACAGATGGAATCTCCCATCTCCCTGCATCCGACAAGCGTCATGCCTTCAGACATAATATCAATCGTTCTGATATGATCTTCTAAAACTTTCTGCACAGCTTTTTCTACCGCATCTGCTTCTTTATCCAAATCAAAAGAATATCGGAGCATCATCGCCGCACTCAAAATGGTGGCAATTGGATTTGCCTTGTTTTGTCTGGCAATATCCGGCGCTGCACCATGACTTGGCTCGTAAAGGCCAAACTTATCTTCCCGAAGGCTTGCCGACGACAACATGCCAATGGAACCGGTCACCATACTCGCCTCATCGGAAAGAATGTCTCCAAACATATTTTCCGTAACCACAACATCAAACTGCGCAGGGTCTTTGACCAGCTGCATCGCACAATTGTCTACAAGCATATGCGTCAGCGTGACTTCCGGATAATCCTTTGCCACTTCCCCTACGACTTTGCTCCAAAGCCTGGATGAATCAAGAACGTTTGACTTGTCTACACTAATGACATTTTTCCGCCGTTTCATTGCAATATCAAACGCTTTGACCGCAATCCGTCTGATTTCATTTTCGTTATATGTCAAAGTATCTGTTGCCGTGAGCACACCGTCCACTTCTTTGGTTGATCGTTCTCCAAAGTAAAGCCCTCCGGTCAGTTCCCGGACAATAATCATGTCAAATCCTGCCTCTGCCACCTCTGCTTTGAGCGGGCAGGCATCTTTTAACTCTTTATACAGATATGCCGGCCGCAGATTTGCAAAAAGTCCCAATCCTTTTCGGATTGCCAGAAGTCCTGCTTCCGGGCGGAGATTTGGCGGCAGTTCATACCACGAATCCTGTCCGACAACGCCTCCGACGGCGCCAAGCAGCACTGCATCGTTAGCCTTTGCCGTGGCAAGAGCCTCGTCAGTCAGCGGAACACCATGTCTGTCAATCGAAATACCGCCCATATCCACTTCCGTATAGTGAAAGGTATGACCGTACTTCTGTCCTACGGTGTCAAGAACTTTCTGTGCCTCGGCAACAATTTCCGGTCCAATTCCATCTCCCGGAATCACTGCAACATTAAAATTCATATCAGTTCCTCTTTTCTCTCAGTCTATTGTGGATACAAACACCCACTGTAACTGTTCAATTATACTGCAATTATTTGTTTTTTTCAACATTTTGTCTAACTGATTGCACAACGAATCTGCGGTGAACATGGAAACCTGTGAAAATATAGAAAAAGGCAGCCGCTTCACGGCTGCCTTTTCTATATTTTTTCTCTCTTATTTCCAATTTTTTAATCAAAAATCAGTCAATAGAAATTTAGTCTTTTATTATTTCTGATCCGTTTTTTCACGAACGACTCCACTCATTCCGACTCCCAGTAAAATGAAAACCATCGGCGTGCATATTCCTTGGATGTTGTCTATGAGTCCATAACATAAATAACTTAAGATTGCAATGCCAATCGCTTTCAGAAAAGTGCTGTTTTTTCCTAAAAAGACTTTCACTGCGGATAAAAACATTCCATAGTATGCAATTACTCCCAAAATACCATTTGTAATTAACAGCTGGAGCATTTCACAATGCGCATTAATCACATTTTTATTCCAGATATTTACCATTTCAGAGAAATAATATTTTTTAAAAATAATTCCATAGGTATCCGGCCCAATCCCAAACAAAATCTGTACCGGATTGAGTTTTAAGATAATTCGTAATGAATACCCCCAGATATATCCGCGATTTGTTCCCCACGCGCCATCTATTTTAAATTTTTGAATCAGTAGACTGTCTGCAAACATGCCGGACGCATTCGCCAGTACAATAACCACCAAGAGTGCGGCAATAAGGAAAATCATGATTCCAAAGAAAATTTTCTTGCTGTTTCGATAAATCCACTGTTGATCTAATTTATAAAAAAGAATACCGGCAAGCAGTAAAATCAATAAGATGCAAATTCCTTTGCTGCCGGCCACCGCATTTTGCAGCGTATCCAGCTGTACAATGATTTTTCCTTTTATAATCGATAAAATAATCATGGATCCTTCCAATATTGTTATCCATTGAATCCATTGCAGCAATCCCTTTTTTGACCGAAGTGCTAAATATAACATATAAATTCCAATTGGAATGCTGCCAAGAAAGAAACTGTCGCTATTACAAGCAATTCCATTCAAGACACAGAATACCATAAGAACCGCGCTGACGATACGGACAAATAAATTGTTTGATAAACAAAAAGCAACGGTACACAGAGCAAGCAGCATACACAAATAGCCTGAATACCAGTTAACATTGCCGATTGTAGATAAATATTTTCCATAATCGGAAGCTGCAATTCCTAAATTCATACGAAGCGGATCCCACCCGATTGCATTGCCGATGCCTAAAACAAGAATCAATAAATTAACCAAAGCTACAATTGGGAAAAAAATACGTTTCCATGAAAAATACCGGGATAATAAATAGTAGGCAAAGCAGCAAAGAACAAAAAATAAAGTTCCCACATGCCATCCTTCCGTTCCCCACAGTGCCTCGGCTTTATATTCAGAAAAGACTGTTGAGCAAAGTGCACCGATCAGAAAGCACAAGGCAAATTTATCCGTTAAGTTCACCACCGTCTGCGTATCGTTGATATCCAACATAATACAGATTAATTTCAGCAACACAAATGCAAAAGCAATCGCTCCGGTAATCCTGGTAAAGATATCTGCTTTCGTTCTGACCATATCAAAATATTTATTATGAAAACACAATGGAAGAATAATAACAATCAGTAAAAAATAACTGATTGCCATAAATTGAAATATTTTCTCTAAGATATTTCTTTTTGACATTGATAGATTCCTCATCATAATATGAAAGAAAATAAAAGGC
This sequence comes from uncultured Lachnospiraceae bacterium, assembly GCA_947624875.1. Classification (GTDB taxonomy): domain Bacteria; phylum Bacillota; class Clostridia; order Lachnospirales; family Lachnospiraceae; genus Eubacterium_G. The sequence goes on along the minus strand of CANQMA010000029.1, from coordinate 158 downwards.
AACCAATGATTGGCTGCCCTTTACTTTCATATAACAAATTATTTCTTTGTTATTTTAACTTTTTTAACTTTAGACCATTTTCCGTAAACTTTCTTCTTGCCATTTAACTTATATGCACGGGCTTTTACGTATAATGTCTTTTTGTTTTTCAGCTTCTT
>CANQMA010000028.1 GCA_947624875.1 uncultured Lachnospiraceae bacterium | reverse complement strand
ATAAAGTTTGACAAAAAAATACAGGCTTTAAGGAGCCTGTGAGCGTTTTTATTCTATTCAACTGTCAAACTACCGAGTTTCCGGGTATCAGATATCTGCCTATCCGAAAATTTATCTGCACCCTATTATATTAGAAGCATTGTGGAAAATCAATGGAAAATGTTGATGTGTTAATGAAGCGCAAATTAAAAATTTTAGGAAATTTGTACAGGAAATAATTTAAAAATTGTTAATAATGATAAAATCTAAGAAAAAACTTATTTTATCCATTGAATTGAACGAGGGTTCGTGTTATACTTCGGTTATAAGCGAAAGTATCGCAAAAATTAGAGGAGGAGCAAAGATGAGGACATTAAAGAAAGTCGTAACTGTGGTTGCAGCATTAGCACTCACGGTAGGGATGACAGTAAACTGTTTTGCTGCAGATACATGGGGCAGCTACTTCGGAATGGAAGAGGGAGCAGGACACGGATTGTGGTATGAAGGCTCCGACGGAACTTTAAAGTCACAGACAGCAGATTCATGGACCGCTGATATTAAAGCAATTGGCTGGGGCGGTGTCTGGGGCGGACAGGTCTTCCAGGACAGCAAGAAATATGGTTCTGTCAGTGTAAAGAAAGGACAGGAATACCATATCAAATTTACGTTAAAGTCATCTAAGGTAGATAAATGGGCATTTATTAAAATTGCAAAGGGCGACGATAATATTGCTTATGGTAAGTGGGTTCGTATGAAAAAAGGACAGGCAGTTACTGTAGATGAAGACTTCAAGGCAGCAACCGATGCAAATACAATTTATTTTGGTATTGGTGGTGAGTATGGCGACAGAGCTTCCACAGACGGTACCAAGCATTATTCATATGCAGAAGGCGGCGCAGAAGGCATTGCAGCACAGCCGGATGCAGATGGTGATTCTGTTGCATCAACCGTGATTACATGTACAGGTTACTCATTAACAGAAAAAGCAGATGATTCAGCCGCATCAGCAAATCCGGGTGCATCATCTTCTGTCACCACAAATACAAATAATGGTGGAGCAGCAACTACGACTACAACTGTAACAACAGGTGATTTTGATCCATACATTTTTGCCGGCATTGCAGTTTTGGCAGCGGCAGCAGTTGTAATTTTCTCTAGAAAAAGAGAAACAGAATAGAATATACTCATAATACATTAATATGAGGGAACAGCAGGGGACTTTCTGAAAAGACCTGCTGTTCTTTTTTTGCGCAATTTGATTCACTGGAAAACAAAACCAGATTTAGTGTGAGGGGAAAGAGAAATATCAAAATATAGTAATTGTGAATAAAATAACAATAAAAATCTGTCGAAATATTTCAATTTGATGAAAAAAAGAAGTGCAGATAAAGCAAAATATAGTAAAAAATCAACAAGAGGAAACTGTATTAAAACGTTTTTCGTTGTTGATTTGTACATATTGATGTGATAAAATAATTTCAAGAATATCACTATGTGGATTCTAATGTAAGTGAAAAAATTTTTTCAAAAAAGGAGGATGAACAAAAATGAAAAAATTTGGACGTAAAGCATTTGCTTTATCTATGACGATTGTTTTAGGCGCATCAATGATTTTGACCGGATGCGGCTCAGGCGAAGGTGGAAACGGCGAAGATGGCACCGGCCTCAGTTCACAGAACGGATTGAGCGACAAAACTTCTTTAGGCGCTACAAATCTCAAAGATAAAAATGTCAAAGGCGACGTATCTATCATGGTATGGTCAGGCGACGGAAAATACTATGAGGATATCGGACATAAAGAGATGTCAGAAAAAGACCTGACAGCCAGTAACGTGGCTCAGGTATACGCAGTAGCACATAAGTTTAATGAAACTTATCCGAATATCAAAATTAACATCTGGTCTAAGCAGGGTGATCCGGATCAGGTTGGTACACCGACATGGGAGCAGGAAATGGAAAACTTCAAGGCTACCTATGGAAAGTATCCTGACATCTGGGGCTCCACAGACGTTCCAAATGATGTGAAAAAAGGATTGGTAGCAGACTTGTCCGTATATGCAGATGATGAAACTTATAAGGCATACAACGAGGTGCTGATGGCAGACTTAAATTACTATGGATTCCAGGCAGGACTTCCGTCATACACGATTCCGGCAGGTATCTGGGTAAACAAGTCTTTAGCAGCCAGCAACAATATTCACGTTCCAAGTCCTGACTGGGATATTGACGATTACACCAGATTTGTCGGCAGCGCTGACAACAAGAGCTACTGGGGCAGCAAGGGTACTGCTTCAGGCATCGTAGATATCGCAGCTCCGACGATCAACAAGCAGATTAAAGAAAAAGGCAATGTTGATTTGGATACAGACGAAGTAAAGAGCCTGTTATCTTATCTGAACGACTGGTCACAGGGTACTGTTGACACAGCAAACGGTGCAGGAAACGTATCTAAGGAAATCATGCAGGAGTGCAGCGATTATTCATGGTATTTCTTCTCAAAGAACAGAACATTGACAAATCAGGAAGATCCTTGGTATCTGACAGCAGCAGCAGACGAATCAGCAAGCCAGACAGATACTTATGTAAATGCTACGGACTGGGATATTTATCCATATCCGTCTACAGAATATTCTGAAAATACAATCAGAGTAATCACAGATCCGATTTGTATTCACAACTACGCATCTGACGACAATAACAAAGAGTGGAGCGATGAAGAAAAGCAGAAACTCGACGTAGCATACGGATTTGCTTCTTATTGGACAGCCAGCACATCAGCAAAACTTGCAATCTTTGACCAGAAATATACTGACGGCGATCAGGTAAAAGAGACAACGTCCGGAGATTCCTTCCCTGTTGTAACGGGAGATGCTTATGATGAGCAGATGGCCATCTGGAATGCAGTTCCGGCGCACAAGACATATAAGGATAAAGAAGGCTGGAACAAGATTCTTGAAATCTGGCAGGCAGGAAACTATTGGGATTATGCAGACAAGGCTACTCCATTATCCATTACGGAAAACGGCGAAAAGAAAGCATGTTTATATGAATGGCAGAACAAGTGGGACGAAGAAGTAGCCGGCTGCTGGATGACAGATAAGAACTGGGTAGATAATGTAAAATCAAGACTTTCTGACTGGAACACTTCTATCAATAAGCGTTTCGCAAAAGCAAATACGCAGTTAAAGAAAGCATTAAAAGACAATTACGGATTTAAAGACGCAGATCTTAAATAAATCAAGTTTTAAGTTTGGCGCGATATTGCGGAACTGCACATTGTGGTTCCGCTTTTGCGCAAACATAAGAAAAAAATAATTGGAACAAATAAGTGAAAAGAATTGACAAAATAGGAGAAGAGGACAGCAATAATGAAGAAAAAAATTATTACCATAATCATAGCGATTGCAGTAATCATTGCTGTTGTTGTCTGCCTGTTTAAATTTGTTTTCAATACGGAAGCTGTCTATATTAAAGATGTTGATTCCCAAAAACTTCAGGATGCATATGATTTATTGAAGAGCGCATATCTGGAAGAAGGGGAAGAAGCAGAGGTTTACTATACGGATTTCATAAAACAGAGTCATGAAAACGGAGAGGGAAACCACGACGCAGTGTTGACGACCGGAAAAAGCGCTGCAGCTTATCTGAAAGAAAACAGAGAAAAACTGGCACAGGATAATGACGGAGAAGCAATTATCAATGCGATTAGTAAATATGATTCTGACATTCAGGAATTGCCGTATCGGGGAGAGGCAACCTATAAAGTAACTGTTGATAAGGCAGGACTTTATACGCTTGCCGTTGATTATATGTCCGTGGGTGATTCTTTATCTGATTATACAGTTTCCGTAAATATTAACGGGAAGCAGGCGTATTCAGAGATGGATACGATTGCGCTTCCAATCATCTGGTCTGATGTCAATAATCCGGAAAGTTATGTGGGAAGCGACACGGAAAAGAAATTTGACCAGGATAGTTATGGAGATGAAATGGCATTGCCACAGGAGAGAGTGATCCGCTGGTATCAGGATAGTGCATTGTATAATAATACTTATGTATCCAGCACCCCGCTGACTTTTGAATTGGAGAAAGGTGAAAATACGATTACAATCTTAAACGCATCATCCGGCGGCTTGGCATTAGGAAAGTTAGTTGTCAAAGAACCAAAACCGGTGGATTCTTATCAGAGTTATGAGCAGTACGCAGCGCAGCATGCAGACGCAGAATTAGTTCAGGATGATGAGGATATGCTTGAGATTGATTCTGTATATTATTCTGAGAAAAATTCAACAGACGCCATTTATGGTTCAACAGCAAAAACTTCACTTACAAGATACAACATAGACAATGATAGATTAAATACGCTTGAATGGAATGGAGCGGGAATCGCTGTTACATACAGATTTAATGTGAAAAAGACCGGAAATTACAATATCGCGTTCCATTGCAGCAATGAAAAGAAAGAGTTTGATTCCTTTGAGACGATTCTGATTGACGGAGAAATCCCGTTTGCGGAAATGTACAACTATTCCTTTGAACCGGTTGGTTCAGGATATCAGAATGTCACATTGTCAGATGAAGATGGAAAACACTACAATTTCTATCTCACGGAAGGAATTCATACGCTTACCATCAAACAGGAAAACGAACCGGTGATGGAAGCATATCGATATGCGACACTGCTTCAGGAACACATTACCGATTTTGAATTGGAAATCACAAAGATTACCGGTAGTGATGTCGATGCGGAAAGAAACTGGAAGATGACCAACTATATTCCAAATATAGAGAGTTATCTGGAAAGTTATCAGACGATTATCAACCACATTCGTTTCTTACTTCAGGATTATTCAGAAAATGGTGTCAACGGAGCAATTCTGGCATATCTGGATGAAGCAGATCAGTTTATCACCGATATGAAGAAATATCCGGATGACATTGCGCTTCATACTGCTGACCTGACCGGAGCAGACAACTCTGTACTGGTATCCTTAAGTAATTTCACGACAGAAGTAATCAGCAATGATTTTACATTGGATAGAATCTATATTTATGGCGACGACGGCCAGTTAGAAAAACCAAATTCATCATGGGCAAGTTCTCTTTGGACTTCCACGATGGCATTGGTAAATACCTTTACGTCAGACAAATATTCAGCAGAAATCGTGGATGACGGAAAGACCATTACAATCTGGGTCAACAGAGCGATTACCCACGTAGATTTACTCCAGAAAATGGCTGATACGGAATTTGTCAATTATTATAAAGAAAAAACCGGAAAAGATATCAAAGTAAAAATTGCGACGATGCCGGATGTAAACAAATTAACGCTGGCAATCGCAGCAGATGAGACGCCGGACATTGCCCTTGGACTGATGTCCTACGTACCGTTCGATTTGTCAAGCCGTGGCGCTTTATATGATATGACGCAGTTTGACGATTTCTGGTCCGTAGCAAACAGATTCCCGGCAGGCTCTTTTGTATCTTATGTATACAATGACGGCATGTATGCGATTCCGGAAACAACGGACTTCAACGCAATTATTTACAGAACCGATATTTTTGGCCAGTTAGGATTAGAGTGTCCGTCTACATGGCAGGAACTGATTGATATTCTCCCAACGCTTCAGAGATATGGTATGAACTTCTACCATAATATTTCTCTTGGAACGACCGGATATAAATGGTTCTACCAGACGGCGCCGATGATTCTCCAAAACGGCGGAAAACTTTACGTTCAGGATCAGAAAACCGGACTGGTTACAACCGGTGTAGATTCTAAAGACGCAGTCAGGGGACTGCAGATGTTAGGAGATTTGTTTACGAAGTATTCTCTGGAAACTTCTGTAAACTCCTTCTTTAACTCCTTTAGATATTCCGTTCTTCCGATTGGTATTGTCGGTATGGAGGATTACACCTTAATTAAAAACGGCGCTCAGGAGTTAAACGGTAACTGGGAGCTGAAACCATACTTATATACAGAAACAAACGGAGAGCATAATGCCAGCTTTGTGGCAAACGGAACCGGCGGCGTAATCTTCAAGAAATCCGGAATGATTGATGAATCATGGGAGTTCTTAAAGTGGTGGACCAGCAAACAGGTTCAGACCGAATACACACAGACGCTCCGCTCCACTTATGGAAAGACGTTCTTCTGGCTGTCAGCAAATAAGGCGGCGCTGGAAAACAATCCGATGGACGAAGCCGACAAGAGAACAATCATGAATCAGATTGACTACGTTACAGACGTACCGAGAACACCGGGACAGTACTTATTAGAGAGAACAATTTCAAACATCTGGACTTCGATGGTATTTGACGGCGTATCCGCACAGGTTGCCGTGGACGAAGAAAAGTCCGATGTCAATAAAGAGATTGTAAGAAAGATGCAGGAATTAGGTTTCTACGATGACAATGGAAAACTGGCAGCAGGACAATCCTTTGTACTTCATGATGACGCAAAGTCATGGATTTTAGAGCAGATGTCCAATGCAGTACCGGAGGAAAGCGAGATACCGGAAAACTATGGAGATAAGGAGGTGGAAGACAGTGGCAGCGAGTAAAGCAGCAATCATAGAAACTGCAGAAAACGTAGGAAAAAAGAAATTCACTGACAGAAATGGCTTCCACGTATTTGTACTCTTTTTACCATACGGATTATTATTCTTCACATTTATTTTGTTACCAATCGTCATTGGTATGGGATTGTCATTCACCTATTTTGACGTAATCAACACACCAAAACTGGCAGGAATGAACAACTATATCACATTGCTGACAGGTGATGAGGTATTTATGAAGTATGTATTACCGAACACAATTCTTTATGCGATTGTTGTCGGTATCGGAGGATATGTATTATCCTTCCTGATGGCATGGATTCTGGCACAGGTAACGCCGCGTGCAAGAACGATTTACGCACTGTGTATGTACATACCATCTATGGCAGGTCAGTTATTTATTCAGTTTATCTGGAAGACCATCTTCTCTGGAGACCAGAGCGGTCTTGCAAACGCTTACCTGCAGAAATTGGGAATTATTAACCAGCCAATTCAATGGCTGATATCATCGGATTACTTTATGCAGATTATGATATTCGTATCCTTATGGTCATCCATGGGTATTGGATTTTTGTCCATGTTATCCGGTATTATGAATATCGATCAGGAACTGTACGAAGCGGCATATGTCGATGGTATCAAAAACAGGGCGCAGGAAATTATCTATATTACCGTGCCGTCCATGAAACCACAGATGTTATTCGGTGCGGTTATGTCGATTGTAAACGCATTTAACATGGGCTGGATCGGTGTGGCACTGGCAGGTGCAAACCCGACGCCGGATTACGCAGGACAGTTGATTGCAAACCATATTGACGACTATGCTTACGTCAGATACGAGATGGGTTACGCATCTGCGATATCCGTATCGCTGCTGGCATTGGTTTGGGTCTGCAGTAAGGTAGCAAACAAACTGTTTACAGAAAAAGAGGAATATTAGAAAGGAGGAACATTATGGCAAATTTTCAAGGAAACAGAATTAATCCAAGCAGATTTTCAAAAAGTCAGATTAAGTTTCATGTGATTGCATTTCCGTTGTCAGTACTGATGATTCTTCCGGTTGTATTCCTTTTCGGCCAGGCTTTTAAGCCGCTTGGAGAATTATTTAGATTCCCACCGACAATCTTTGTTCACAATCCAACGCTGGACAATTTCAGGAATCTGATGAACTTGGCAGGTTCTACCGGAATTCCGATGTCAAGATACTTTGTGAACTCCCTGATTGTTACGGTATTGACAGTTGTATTAAACTTAATCATTACAATTATGGCAGCCTATGTATTTTCAAAGAAGAAATTTAAAATCAGAGGCGCCTTATGGGAGATTAACCAGATGGCATTGATGTTTATCGCCACAGCGGTTTCTATCCCAAGATATTTAATTATCGTAAATTTAGGAGCTTACAATACATGGTTTGCTCATATCCTGCCATTGATTGCGATGCCGGTAGGTTTATTCCTCGTAAAGCAGTTCGTCGATGGTATTCCGGATGCTTTGATCGAAGCAGCGGTTGTAGATGGGGCAGGCGATTGGGTTATTCTTAGAAAGATTATTATCCCGTTGGCAAAACCGGCGCTTGCTACTTCCGTAGTGCTGACATTCCAGCAGGTATGGCAGAACGTCGAGACATCCAACAACTATATCACGAGTGAATCGTTAAGAACCCTGACTTATTATGTCGGCTCCATTGGAACAAACAATGCAGTTGCTGCGGCAGGTATGAGCGCCGCCGCGCAGTTGGTAATGTTCATACCAAACCTGATTATCTTTATCATGATGCAGTCTAAGGTTATGAACACAATGAGTCATTCAGGTATTAAGTAAGGAGGTAGCACATGAAAAAATTATTAAGAAAATCCATAGTGCTGCTTCTGGCACTGGTATTTGTGGTGATGTCCATCATTCCGGTAGCTGCGTCACAGGCGACCAGTTATTCTTATACATTGGACGATGAAGGAGAATATGTAAGAACACAGGATGCATATTTACCGGATAGAACCATCACTTCTCTGGGACTGAGCGATCCGGAGGATATGATTATTGATCAGAATCAGAAAGGGGAAAACATTCTGCTGATTTCCGACACAGGAAATAAGAGAATTCTGATTTATAATCTGGACACGGAAAAAACAGTCAATGTGTTAAACAACACGACAGTTCCTGAATTTTCCGGAGAAATCGCAGGATTTAATACGCCAAAGGGAATTTTCCTGACAAAAGACGATTTTCTGTATGTAGCGGATTCCGCTGCAAAGACGGTTTATAAGTTTAAAAAGAAAAATGACAGTTACGATTTTACATATGAAAGAAAATATGATAAGCCGACCGCTCCGATTTTCAAGGAGGCGTCTTCTTCAAACTATGAACCAAACAAAGTAGCAATTGACAGTGGAGACAATCTGTACATCGTTTCAGAAGGAAACTATAACGGTATTATCCAGCTGGCAAACACGGGAGAGTTTTTAGGATACTTTGCAGCAAACCTGACAAAACTGACACCGCAGCAGGCATTTTTGAAACTCATCTATACGAGAGAGCAGGAAGAAAATTCAGAAATCCTCAATACGCTGCCTTCCACATTTGCTAATGTTTATGTGGATGCAGAAGGAACAGCATATTCTGTCAGCATGGGTGAGGGCACAGACCTGTTAAAGAAGCATAGTACAGACGGAAGTAATCTGTTTAAGAACCCTGTAATGGCAACGGGAGATATGACTGACGTCACAGTAGATGATCAGGGCATTATCTACACCAGTGATACCAACGGTTATATCCAGGTATATACCAGAGATGGTGAATTGATTTTCAGCATGGGTGAAGCAGTCGAGGGAATGGATGTTTCCGGTTTGTTCTCACAGTTGACGACGATTGCGGTTGACAGCAAGGGAAATATCTGGACAGCGGATGGAATCAAGGGATATATCCAGTCCTTCACGCCGACAGATTATGCAGAGACCATCTATAAGGCTCTGAGCGAATATGAGGATGGTAACTATGATGCAGCCTTGGAAGACTGGGGTGCAGTACTTCGGTTAAACCAGATGTCTGTATTGGCACACAACGGTGTTGCAAAAGCATATCTGAATGATGAGGAATATGAAAAGGCAATGGAGGATTTTGAAATTGCCGGAAACCGGGAAGGATATTCCGATGCATTCTGGGAAGTACGAAACGTAGCATTAAAGAAATATTTAGGTCCGGTGCTGATTGTACTGATTGTCTTAATCATCTTAAAAATCGTCATCGGATTCATTGACAAAAACAATGTCATTAAAACGAAAAAGAGAGCGCTGGGACAGCGGCTGAAAAAGGTACCTGTTCTGGGCGAAATCGGATACGCATTCAAATGTGCGAAACATCCTATCGAAAGATATTATGATATCCGTATAGGTAAAAACGGTTCCGTGCTGACGGCCACAGTTATTTATATCATCTTCTTTGGTGTATATATGCTGTATCAGACCGGAAAAGGATTTATCTATCAGTATACGGATGTTGAAGATATGGATATGAGTGCAGTCGTAGTTGGTTTCTTTGCCATTCTGATTTTATTTATCATCTGTAACTTCCTGGTTACATCCATTACAGATGGTGACGGAACATTAAAGCAGGTTTATATGATTCCTGCCTATGGCCTGATGCCGGTGATGATCTGCATGTTAGTAACAATTGGTATGTCATATGTACTGACCTACAATGAATCATTTATCTTGACGGTGATTATGATTATCGGTCTGGTTTGGTCGATTGCAGTTATCTTTGAGGGACTCTCGACCGTCCATGATTACGACTTCAAACACACCGTACTCAGCCTGATTATTACGGCGGCGTTCATGCTGATTGCAGCAATCGTTGTTCTGGTAGTCATCATCATGTGGTCACAGTTATATGACTTTATAATCACAGTAGGAAAGGAGATATTTAGAAATGTTACAGGAAGCCAAAGCTAAAAAAATAAAAATTGCGTCCATAGCAGTGTTTCTGGTAGTACTCCTTTCACTGGGTGCGGCAGTTAGTGCAGCATTCTTAAATACAAACAGAGACACCAGACCGGTTCCGGAGCGTGCAAAATCTTCCTTGGAATATACCGACGCATATCAGGAATTGTGTACTGTGGGCGACTACAAATATTTATTCTTAGAAGAAAAAGATATTCTGGCGATTGAAAATGTCAACCAAAACAGCAAACAATACGGCTGGATTTGGAAGACCGGACTGGACATTCCACAGACTGACGACGTCTATGACGGAAGGAAGTATGTTGATAAAGTGTCCGACCAGCTGCTTGATCTGGCAAAGTCTTCAGGCATCAAAACCGGAAAGAAAACGGATGATGAAGTGATGGCAGAAGTTCTTAAGAAAGTGGAAGCCGGAACGGCCCGGATTAATTCTGACGAGTATCAGGATTTAGAGGATTATGCAAAAGAAAACGGCATGACCCCGTCAGAACTTTTGGAATATGTATCTGCGTCAGATTCATCCTTCCAGTCCGAAGAGTGGATTGATTTTGCAAATTCGCTGATCACGCTCAACTACTATGAGGGAAGCGGCGACAGCATTCAGCCGAAGCGTGTATCATCCGCTCCGAGTGGAGATGACAAATCATCCCTTTCAGTGGTTGATGAGTCAAAACATGAATATAAACTGCAGTGCGAATTTTCCGTTGGAAATTCTTCTGAGGAAATCGTAGGAATGAACGTATATCTTACGTTTGAGGAAAATGGAAAAGTAAATGTCAGGATTCCAAGTAAGGAAATCAGTGGTCAGACAAATAAAATTAAAAATGTTGAGATTGCTCCGTTCCTTGGAACCAGCGGAGGTATCTTAAACTACTACGATGGAAAAGATTACACAATCGCAAAGCAGAAAGACTTAATTCCGGGTTATGTTTTGGTTCCGGACGGCAGTGGAAGTCTGGTAAGATTCACACAGAACAGCGCAACATTCCAGAGTTATGAAGGAAAGGTATACGGCGATGACCCGTCAACAGCGCAGAACTACTATTCTCCTGCAAACAATGACGTTTCATTAAATGTCGTTCCGATTAAAGATCCTTCCATGCCGGTATACGGAATATCCCAGGGCGATGGGACACAGGCGGCATTTGTCGCTTATGCAGATTCCGGCGACGAGTATATGACCGTCAATGTCACACCAAGTTCTATGGAAAAGAATAAGATTGCATACACTTATGCATATGCTTCTTTCCTGTACAACAGCGAGTATTACCAGGTAACCAACCAGGCGGGAGATGCTTACAGAAAAATACAGGATAAGATGAATGAGTTTGACATCGACATGACCTTCCAGTTCTTAGCCGGAGATGGAAGCGATGGAACGCCTTCCGCAGACTATGCCGGTATGGCAAAAGCGTATAGGCAGCACCTGATTGAGAAAGGACAGTTGACGGAAATCAAGCAGAACAAATCCAGCATTCCGATTCGAATTGATTTCCTAATGTCAGATTCCAAGAAAGGCGTATTCTCTACGCAGGAAGTAGCAGTGACGACAACGGATGATGTGAAAAGCATCTTAAATTCACTAAATCATAATGGCATCAATAATATCAATTCCGGTCTGATTGGATGGCAGAGCGGCGGTGAAACACAGGCGAAACCGTACAGCACATCATTCTCCGGAAAGATTGGTTCAGAGGGTGACTTTGAAGATCTGATGGCAGAATTTAAAGAGCGGGGCATTGATATTTCCTTCTCCAGAGATTTTACCATGATCAACGAGGACATGATCAGTTATTACAATAATGCGGCAAAGCATTTGAATACACAGTACCTTACACTGGACCGCTCAGAGATTCTGCCAACAAACTGTCCGGTAACGGAATACGGATATGCACGTCCGGAAAAGAGTGCAGAATGGATTGGAGATCTGTATGAGGATTTAGGCGGATACAGCAATTCCCTTACGATAGACGGTGTTTCCAATATTCTGTTAAGTTCTTATACCAGCGACGTCAATAAACGAACATCCGCAGTGGATGCAGTAAAACTGTATCAGGATGCAATTGCAAAGATTAAGAAAAATGGAACGAAAGTGAATCTGGTAAATCCAAATAAGTATCTGTGGCAGTATACAGACAGATACCTGCAGTCTCCTGTAGGAACTTCTCAGTATGTATACGAGACGGACACAGTTCCATTCCTTCAGATGGTGCTTGCAGGAACGATGGAAGTTTATGCACCGTATGCAAACTTCTCATTCTATTCCCAGACCGATATGCTCAGAATGATTGACTATAATACATCACCATCATTCGTACTGACAAAAGAGCCGTCTTATCTGTTGGCTGCAACCGCTTCATCGGATTATTATTCTACCGAGTACGAACAGTACAAGGATTTGATTAAGACGATTTACGAAACGGTCAATGCTCCATTATCACAGGTGATTGGATATCAATGGGATTCCAGAACCGTCTATACATGGAACGGCTCCAAACTGGTAACCAGCCATGAGGATGGTGAAAATGAACAGGTCGGCGGCGTCATTGCAAATCAGTATTCAAAGGATGGCAACGTGAAGACGATTATCATTAACTATACGGATGATGAAATTCAGGTTCATGATACAAAGATTGCTGCACAGAGCGCAGCAGTAATTGAAGGAGGTGTTAAATAATGGCTGATTCAAACAAGTTAGCACCTCAGCAGAAAGCTCAGGTTCAAAAGACAGCAGAAAAAGCGTCAAAGAAAGCAGAAAAGGCGCCAAAGAAAGAAAAGCATAAAAAAATGCGTACTTATCAGCAGAGACAGGACCGCAACGGTTATGCATTTATGGCGCCGTGGATTATCGGATTTGCAATATTTACGCTGTTCCCGTTTGTGATGACGATTTTCTTGAGTTTTAATGCAGTGCAGTCAACCGCCTGGGGATACCAGTTCGATTTTATCGGGGTTGACAACTATATCAACGCATTCGTTGGTAACGAGGAGTTCCTTCCGGCGCTGCTCGGATATCTCAGAATGATCGTTCCTTATACCTTTATCGTAGTGGTACTGGCATTTATCATTGCATATCTGCTCTGCAAGATTAACGTCGGCAAGGGAATTCTTCGAACAATTTATTTCCTTCCGGTAATCATCATGTCCGGTCCGGTAATGTCACAGTTATTGACAGTCCAGGGCGCCGGAGATGAAATTTCAGCACAGATGAATGCGGCGGTTGAGACGACAAACGCATACTCTAATATCTTTATTATGCAGATTATCGACAGTTATTCCAAACCGTTAGCAAATGCGCTGGCAGGAATTTTCGACCAGTTATCTGTAATTCTCTGGTTTACCGGGATTCCGATTGTACTGTTTATCAACGGTCTGCAGAAAATTAATCCGAGCATTTATGAAGCTGCAAAGATTGATTCAGCAAATGCATGGCAGATTATGTGGAAGATTACGATTCCAATGCTGAAAGGTGTTGGTCTGATTATCACAGTCTTTACGGTAATTCAGTTGGGTATGTATGATTCCATCAATCCGATGTATGAGTTGATTGAGGAAAAGACCGGCGATTTGAGTTCAGGTCTTGGTTTCGCGGCGACTTACGCATGGATTTACAGTATCATTGCATTGGCGTTGATTGGGATTGTATTCCTGCTCTTTAAAGACCGGAAGCCGAAAGACATTAAGGCAAGACAGAAACAGGAAAAGAAACTGAAGAAACTGGAAAAAATCCAGAAGAAGCGTCTGAAAGCGCAAAAGAGACATCAGGCAAAGGAGGCAAAGTTATATGGCAGATAAAAATAATATTGCAAAGAAGATGAATTTGTCCGCTGTACAGAAAATCAACTTTGCCAAAATAAAGAAATTAAAATTTGTACAAATATTTGCGAAGTTTATGATTTACTTCGTACTGATCTGTATCGGATATGTATTTTTAAGCCCGATTTTTGAGATGATTTCAAAATCCATCATGAATCGAGCCGACTTGATCGACCCGTCCATCACATGGATTGCAAAACATGCGACACTGGACAATTTCAAAGGCGCGGTTACGACATTGGAGATCCCGTCATCCTTGATCAATTCGATTTGGTTTTCCGCATTACTGGCGGTAGGGCAGACTTTGGTATCCGCAATGACCGGATTTGCATTATCCAGATACACCTTTAAGGGACGAAATGTATGGTACATCATGCTGATTTTAGCATTTATTTTACCGGTACCATTACTGACCGTTCCACGAGTTATGATGTTTACCAGCTTAAACACATGGTTTGGTATCAACTTAATGAACTCTATCTGGCCGCAGCTTTTGATGGCAGTGCTTGGACAGGGAACATATTCCACCATGTTGGTGTTGATATTCTACAACTTCTTTAATATGATTCCGAAATCCCTCGACGAGGCGGCAATGATTGACGGAGCCGGCTCTGCAAGAGTTTTCTATCATATTGCGATTCGTTTATCATTATCTACGATTTTAGTTGTATTCCTGTTTTCATTCGTATTTAACTGGAATGAAACCTATACGACCAGTATCATGTTAAGAGATGCATTAAACCTGTTGCCGGGTAATCTGGCAGCCTTCGATAACGGAGCGGCTACCGGAGGTGCAAACGCAGTCAATGAAGCGCAGCGTATGGCGGCGACATTGATTTCCATCGCACCGCTCCTGCTCCTGTATTTAGTAGTTCAGAAACAATTTATTCAGGGTATTGAAAATACAGGTATTACCGGAGAATAAAATAAAAAACAGGGGAAGGGGATTACAGTCCCCTCCCCATTATCAGAGAAAATAATAATTTTTATGATAAACCAATAAAGTCAGCCATGACTGACGATTTTGGAATGTAGGAGGACAGCAATGAAAAGATTGAAAAAAGTGATGTCAATCGTTTTGACTGCAGCGATGGTATTTGCATTGTTTGCAGTCACCCCGGCGACCACTGCCCAGGCAAAGGTCAAGATTCAGTACGGCAAAAAAATTTCATTAAATGTTGGTGAATCAGATCTCATTCTGGTCAAAGGGAAAAAAGCGACTTATAAGACCAGCAACAAGAAGGTTGCCACAGTAAACAAAAAAGGAAAAGTAGTGGCAAAAGGGGTTGGAACCTGTAAAATCACAATTAAGCAGAACGGAAGCAAGGCGACTTCCAAGGTAACTGTTAAGCCTGCAAAGGTGAAATTAAACAGTGTTGTTATTGTAGGATCCAATAGTGGAGAAAGCAGCGCGCAGACTGCCAGCATCAAGGCAACCTGGAAAAAAGTGAAAGGCGCTTCCGGATACTATGTATATTATTCCACGAACAGCAAAACAGGCTTTAAAAAGAAGACCGTCAAAGGCGGAAAAAAGACGAGCGCAACACTCAGTAAACTGGCTTATGGAAACACCTATTATGTCAAGGTGAAAGCTTATGGCGGAAAGAAAAAGACGACAAGCGAAGAATATTCCAAAGTATTATCTGTCAAAACTTATCTGTTGACATGGAGTGACGAGTTTAACGGAACATCACTTGATATGAACAACTGGAGTTATGAAACCGGCGCTACCGGATGGGGAAATCAGGAAGCGCAGAATTATACTGCAGGAGACAATATCAAGTTTGAAAACGGAAATCTTGTGATTATCCCAAGAATGACCAAGACAGGCTCTAAGACAGAGTATACTTCAAGCAGAATTTACACAAAGAATAAAAAGACATTTAAATATGGAAAGATGGAAATCCGCGCAAAAGCAACCGGCGGAGAGGGAACATGGTCCGCAGGCTGGATGCTGGGAGATGGCACCGGAGATTCCAGAGGATGGCCATATGATGGCGAAATTGATATCTTTGAATCCATGCATGGCGGCGTGCCGCAGACGATTCACTGCGAGTATTTCAACAATCAGTCATGGTCTCATGGAAATAAAAAGTATTCCACAGGTCTGACACAGGCACAATGTGCAGCGCAGTATCATACTTATGGAATCATCTGGACCGATAGTTATATCCAGTTTACGGTAGACGGAGTCAATAAAGGATTATATGATTCAACCATTTACAGCAGTGGCATTTACGATAAAGTATGGAGAGGAGAATTTGATCATCCGTTCTTCTTTATCTTAAACTGTGCGATTGGTGGAAATGCGGCAGGCAATGTTTCAACCAAAGGATGGACGTTAGTGACAGACAATGCAAATCAGAAAGTCTATGAAGACTATATGTACGTTGATTATGTAAGAGTATATCAGTAAACAGATGAT
Organism: uncultured Lachnospiraceae bacterium; assembly: GCA_947624875.1. Lineage (GTDB taxonomy): Bacteria > Bacillota > Clostridia > Lachnospirales > Lachnospiraceae > Eubacterium_G. Next base: position 5,066 of record CANQMA010000028.1, on the reverse strand, counting down.
AAAACAGAAATCATAATGTAATAGAATCGTGAATAGCAGATTTTCTGCTATTCGCGGTTCCAATGAATTCGCTATAGAGAGTGGAGGCAAAACATGGTTACCATTAAAGATGTTGCAAGAGAGGCAGACGTAGCCATATCAACAGTGTCAAATGTATTTAATAATGCGGATATTGTAAGTGAAGAAACAAAACAGAGAGTACTGGCTGCGGTAGAAAAACTGCATTACATACCAAATATGAATGCGAAACTCCTGAAATCAAACAGAAAAAATACGATTGGTGTATTTCTTACCAGCTTACAGGGCGATTTTTATCGGGTATTAACACAGGCAATTCATTTACAATGCAGGCTGAACAACTACTTATTAAATATTTATGTAAGTAATGAGAATTCACCGGATGAAATTTACCGGATGATTATTGCGTCCGGGGTTGCGGGTGCAATCATTTATCACGAAGATTTAACGGGAGATTATGTGAAAAGAATTGCCACGGTCAACATCCCGATGGTGTTTATCGACAGAGACAGTAAAGGAAAAAATGTATCCGGCGTAGTATCTGATGATAAATTAGGTGCTTCTATGGCAGTGGACCATCTCATTAAGCTGGGCCACAAAAGAATCGGATATATGCATGGAAATGAATCCGGAGATGACAAGCACCGCTATCAGGGATATGTCGAAATGATGCAGAAGAACAATCTGCCGATTGATGAAAATATAGTTCTCCGCGGTTTTTATGAAGAGTCACTGGCATACAGTGAAATGCGTTCTATGCTCGCCGGAGGAGTGGACATTCCGGATGCAATGTTCTGCGCCAATGACGAAATGGCATGGGGCGTGATACAAGCGCTGCAGGATGTCGGTTACAAAGTACCGGAAGACGTCAGCGTCATCGGTTACGACGACAGCATTCTGAGCGCATATTACGGAGTACCGTTGACGACTGTGCACAGCCCGATTACAGAAATGGGAAATGCAAGTGCAACAGAGTTGTTCCGGTTACTCCATGATGATGGTGATAAGTCCGGAACTGTGACAAAACTCTCACCGAAAATGATATATCGAAGTTCTTGTGGAAAACACAAGGAAAAATAATTCAGAGTCACAAGGAGATTATTTATGGAAAGTTACAGACTTGAGGGAAAAACATTTGTCATTGACGATTATGACAAAAAGCCGGCATTTTCCAGTTTTTTACCGGGGCTTGCAGGCGTAAAGGGAATTCCAATGTGGACATTCTATACCAACAGAGGTCAGGGAATGAACAGTTTTGGTATTGACAATAAAGGCAATGCCATCATGGAATTCAACTCTGCAAACACTGCGTTTGAAAACACACAGGTAAAAGGGTTTCGGACATTTTTAAAAATTGACGGAACATATTACGAGCCGTTCTTCCAGTATGAGCCGGAGGCAAAGCGCCAGATCCGCATGAACAAGAATAGCTTTAAGATTATTGAAGTCAATGAAAAACATGGAATTGAAGTGACGGTCAATTACTTTATTCTGCCAAATGAGAGTATCGGAGCGTTGGTAAGACAGGTGTCCGTAAAAAATATCGGCAATGCCAAAAAAAGCATTGAGATTATTGACGGTCTGCCAAAGATTATTATGTACGGTATTTCCAATGGAGAATTTAAGGAAATGTCCAACCTGTTTAAGAGCTGGGCATACATTAAAAACATTGAAAATAAAATCCCTTACTATACCCTGCGCGCGTCCACAAAGGATTCCGCAGAGGTTTCAGATGTAGAAGGCGGATATTATTACTTAACAATCAAAGATGGCAGACTTCAGGATGTCATTTATGATGTCGATACTGTTTTCGGATATGATTTATCTCTGATGACTCCGGCAAACTTTATCGAAGGCTCTCTCGATGGAGTGCTTGCAAAAAAACAGTGTTTTGCAAATAAAGTTCCTTGTGGGTTTACGCCGTTTCAGGCAGATATTCCGGCAGGGGAAACCTTCTCCTTTGATACGATGATTGGTTTTGCCGGGTCCGAGGAACAGATTAATGCAAAAGCAGCAACATTCTGCAAAGAGGGATATCTGGCAAAGAAATTTGAGGAAGCAGAAGAACTGGCGGACAGTTTTACATCTGACGTCAAGACGCATACAGCAGCAGGAAAGTTTGACCAGTACATTGAGCAGTGTTATCTGGACAACTTCCTTCGCGGTGGTTATCCGTATGTGCTCAACAAAGACGGAAATAAATCCATTATCCACTTATTCAGCAGAAAGCATGGCGATCCGGAAAGAGATTACAACTTCTTCTCCATTGCTGCGGAATATTATTCACAGGGGAATGGAAACTTCCGTGACGTTTCCCAGAACAGAAGAAACGACGTATTCTTCAACAAAGACGTTGGGGAATTTAACGTAAAGACATTCTTTAGTCTGGTACAGGCAGACGGATACAATCCGTTAGAGGTTCGCCCAAGCCTGTTCAATGTCAAAGACGGAAGACAGGAAGCAGTCAATACATATGTAAAAGAAAATATTGACGGCGATGCATCTGCGATTGTCAAACTGGTGGAAGGCAAATTCACGCCGGGACAGATTTCCAATACGATTGCAAAACTGCAGTTAAAACTGAAATTAGACGACGGAGAGTTTATCGCAGCCATTCTCGAACAGTGCGACCAGAACATCGAAGCCGGATTCGGCGAAGGTTACTGGAGCGACCACTGGGATTACAATATGGATCTGGTAGACAACTATTTATCCATATTCCCGGATAAGGCGCAGGATTTGTTATTTAACGATAAGACATACAAATTCTATGACAGCGTAGCCGTTGTTGTTCCGAGAAGCGAAAAATACGTGATCAATAAAAAAGGTGATGTGCGTCAGTACGGCATGGAAATGGAATCCGAAGAAAAACTTGCGCGTCCGGGATTTAACAAGTGGGCAACCAACTGGTTAAAGACCAAAGACGGAAACGTTTATGAGACGACGCTCGCCGTAAAAATGATTATCCTTGCACTGAGCAAATTTGCGCAGTTGGATGTCGACGGTATCGGCGTTGAAATGGAAGGCGGAAAGCCGGGATGGAATGACGCAATGAACGGACTTCCGGGATTGTTTGGTTCAGGAACGCCGGAGACTTTTGAGTTAAAGAGATTAGTGCAGTTTATCACAGATAACTTTGGCGGAAAAGACCAGGTGGTTATGCCAAAGGAGATTGCTCAGTATTTAGAAAATGTGAAAGCTGTCCTTGACCAATATAACGCAGGAACACTAAGTGATTTTGAATACTGGGATCAGGTTGCCACAGTTCGTGAAAATTACAGAGATTTGGTAAAGACCTGTTTTGACGGAGAAGAAACTGCAGTTTCCGGAGCGCATATCGCAGAAATCTTTAAAGCGTTTGCAGCAAAGATTGAACAGGGTATCGCAAAGGCAGTCAAACTTGGAAACGGTCTGGTTCCAACTTATCTGACACATGAAGTGACAAAGTTTGAGCCGGTTGTGGATGCAGATGGCAATTCGGTCATCAGCCATTACGGACTTCCAAAAGCAAAGGTTCTGGCATTTAAAACGGTGCCGCTGCCATACTTCCTGGAGGGCCCGGCAAGAATGATGGGCTATGTGGATACGGACACTGCCAGAGAGATGTACCATAAGGTCAAAGAGACCGACCTTTACGATCAGAAACTGGCGATGTACAAGACGTCTGCTTCAATCGAAGACTGTTCTATGGAAAACGGACGGTGCCGCGCGTTTACACCGGGATGGCAGGAGAGAGAAAACGTATTCCTGCATATGGAATATAAATACATTCTTGCCATGATTAAGGCTGGTCTTTATGATGAATACTATGAAACGATTACAAGAGCGTTGATTCCATTCCTGGATCCAAATATGTATGGACGAAGCACATTGGAAAATTCATCATTCCTTGCAGCCAGCGTCAATCCGAACGAGGACATTCATGGACGCGGCTTTGTTGCAAGACTTTCCGGTTCCACGACAGAAATGATTTCCATGTGGATTGAGATGATGATGGGCGGTAAAGTATTCACTTGTGAAAACGGAGTCCTGACGCTCAGCTTCACACCGAAGCTGGCAAACTGGCTCTTTGATGAGGGAGAAGTGACCTTCCGGCTGCTTTCCAGCTGCGACATTACTTATGTCAATAAAACCGGAAAAAATACCTACGGAGAGGATGCAGCAAAAGTTTCCAGAGTAGAAATTGACGGCAAAGTCGTTTCTACTGAAAATAAGATTACCGGAGAACTCGCGGAAGCGGTTCGTGACGGAAAGATACCGGCAATCAAAGTTTATTTTGAGTAAAAAATAAGAAACTAGAAAATAGTCCCGATATACAGATGTATATCGGGACTTGTTATGTAAAAGGCAGGAATAATTGTGCCCCGCAGGAAAAACGTGTGCCGCAGGAAAAACGTGTGCCACAGGAAAAACGTGCCCCGCAGGAAAATCGTGTGCCACAGGAAAATTGTGCCCCGCAGGAAAATCGTGTGCGTGGCGCGGATTACATGTAAAATAAGTGCGAAAGAAGCGATTTGACATATAAAAAGTCAGGAAAAAATTGTTTGGCGTGGGTAAATTACATGTAAATAAGTGCGAAAGAAGCAATTTGACATGTAAAAAGTCAGGAAAAAATTGTTTGGCGTGGGCAAATTACATGTAAATAAGTGCGAAAGAAGCGATTTGACATGTAAAAAGTCAAGATGAAACTGTCTGGCGCGGGGAAATTACATGTAAATAAGTGCGAAAGAAGCGATTTGACATGTAAAAAGTCAGGAAAAAATTGTTTGGCGTGGGGAAATTACATGCAAATAAGTGCGAAAGAAGCAATTTGACATGTAAAAAGTTAAGAAAAAATTGTCTGGCGTGGGGAAATTACATATTAAAATACATAAAAAATCAAGAAATACATGTAAAGCCTTTATTACGCGGGGGATAGAGTAAACTTATTGTCAGTTGGGAAAGGTCAGAGAACTCCTTAGATATAATTCGTTGGGAGCGTCCCAAAGTTTGTGTAAACCTCCAAACTGATGTAAGATAAAATTACACAGTTTGGAGGTTTTATTATG
>CANQMA010000027.1 GCA_947624875.1 uncultured Lachnospiraceae bacterium | reverse complement strand
GCTCATTTTTGAGAGGGTGGGTGCATCCACCCAAATCGCCCCTCGCTGCTCATAATATCAAATGAATTTTCCCGGTCAATTAATCGTCCCGGCAAAGAAATGAAAATGATCCATTATTCAAGAAATGCCTTAAAATAAGCCTTTTTCCGGCTCCATAAAAAAATTGCCCTCCAAATCGGAGGGCGGGGATTGTATCAAACCTTGTCCCTTTAGACATCTGTCACTGAAAAATCAATGTGCCCGGGCATGAAGCGCCACGCCTGTTATTTCCCAATGTGGAAATCCTGCATTCCTGAATAAACAGCAGTTTCCCCCAACTGTTCCTCAATCCGAAGCAGCTGATTATATTTTGCTGTCCGCTCGCTTCTGCATGGCGCTCCGGTTTTAATCTGACCGGTGCTCATTGCAACTGCGAGGTCTGCAATTGTCGTGTCCTCCGTCTCGCCGGAGCGGTGTGAAACAATCGACGTATAGCCGGCATGATGCGCCAGATGAATTGCTTCCATCGTCTCTGACAATGTGCCAATCTGATTTAATTTAATCAAAATGGAATTTCCGCAGTCTTCCCGAATTCCCCTTTGGAGTCTTTTTGTATTTGTTACAAACAAATCATCTCCGACCAGCTGCACTTTATTTCCCAACCGCGCTGTCAGTGTCTTCCACCCCTCCCAGTCTTCTTCATCGAGAGCATCTTCAATAGAAAAAAGCGGATAGGCGTTTGCGAGTTTTTCCCAGTGTTCAATCAACTCTTCCGTCGTCATCTGTATTTTTGATTTTGGCAAAAGATATATTCCGCTTTCCGTCCCTTTCCACTCACTTGCCGCCGCATCGATTGCCAGCATAAAATCTGTTCCGGGTTGATATCCTGCCTGCTCTACTGCGCAAAGAATCGTCTCTATGGTCTCCTCGTCGCTGGAGAAATCGGGCGCAAATCCGCCCTCATCTCCCACGGATGTCGAGTACTTTTTTTCTTTTAAAAGCGCTGCAAGTTTGTGATATACCTGCGAACACCAGCGAAGCGCTTCACAAAACGCCGGCGCGCCGACCGGCATGATCATAAATTCCTGAACGTCAACGTTGTTTGATGCGTGTGCGCCTCCGTTTAAAATATTCATCATCGGCACCGGAAGTCTGTTTGCAGACGCTCCGCCCAAAAACCGGTACAGTGGCAGTTCTAACGATTTTGCCGCCGCCTTTGCAGCCGCAATCGATACCGCAAGCATCGCATTGGCGCCGAGTCTTGATTTATCCTCGGTTCCGTCGGCTTCCATCATTGCTCTGTCTATCCCATAGGTATCGACTGCATCCAAACCGACGATTTGATCCCGGATAATGGTGTTGATATTTCCAACCGCTTTCAAAACGCCTTTTCCATCATACCTGTCTGCGCTGTCATCGCGCAGTTCCAGCGCTTCAAACCGTCCGGTAGACGCGCCGCTGGGCACTGCCGCCCTTCCTACCGTTTTATCTGCAAGCGTCACTTCCGCCTCGACTGTCGGATTCCCCCGCGAGTCTAAAATTTCTCTGCCAGTCACTTTTTCAATTTCCATATCATTCATCCATCCTCTCCAGACTGTTTTTATAGATAGAAAAAAGAAAAATCCCTGAACCGGAATTTTTCTTTTTGTCTAAACTATTGATACTGTTATCTTTTCCTAATTTCTCTTTTTTATTCCCATTTCGTCAATCGTAAATGCCTGATCGTGTTTAATCGGTTTCCACTGGGATTTTGAAAACAGGGCGATTATCGATAACGGCGCTCCCACCATATCGAACCATGGGAAAAGCAGCGTATACCAGATTAGTTTCGGCGTGGAACACCGGATGTGCCTGCGCTCTCTAAAAACGGTTATAAATCCGCTCAATTCCATTCTGATCATTTCTCTGAGATTGCTCTCAAACAAAACCCACAATGTAAGCCAGAGCGGTTTGGACGCGCCGGTTCCTTCACCAATGCCTAAAGCATGTCCCAACGCCAGAGAGTATCCCAGATGAACGGCTCCCATCGCAAACGGAATCAACAATGACCGCAATCCATGATATGTACTGTGGGGAAATGAATAAATCATCATATCATAACAGGAAAACGCCTTTCTCCATCCATTGGTGAAAATTCCCTTTGCCAGTCCGGGAAATGTAGAGAAAAAAGAATAGAGACGTCCCCTGATCCAGCGGATTCTCTGTCTTGCCATCACTCTGATTTCATAAGGCTGTTCATCAAAAAATTCTGCGTCTTCACAAAAGGCGATATATTCCCCCTGCGCCACGCTGTTTAATGTAAACTGCGTATCTTCCGTCAGACAGGTATAATGCCATCCGTCTTTTAAAAGCCGGGACGCCATCACAAATCCGGTTCCCGCAATATGCGTACTTAAATGAAGACGGACCCTCGGACGATGATAGTTGACAACGCTCTGATAAAAGTGGATTCCATATCCTGCGGAAATAAAATTGGTATCAAAATTTTTGGTATTGCGGTAACCGACCACAACGCCTGCTCCCGTGGCAAATGCTTTGTTGAGTTCCTCGATAAAAGCAGCGTTTAAGAGATTGTCCGCATCAAAAACAATGTATCCGTCATGGCTGTCAATCCCATAATCCTCGATAATACGGTCGAACAGAAATTCCATCGCATAGCCTTTTCTGGCATGTTCTCTGTCAAATCTCTCATAGACAACGCAGCCCTTTTCCCTGCAAATCTGCGCAGTGTTATCCGTACAGTTATCGGCGACGACAAAAATTGTCAGCAGATCCGTATCATAGGTCTGCGCCCAAATAGAATCAATGAGATTTCCAATGACCAGATGTTCATTTCTCGCACAGATTACAATTCCGTATTTATATCTTTGCTGTGTTTCGGGATATTCCTTTTTTGGCGCAAACAGTCCAATCAGAAAATAAATGTCCTTATACTTTTTTAAGAAATTTAAAACGCTGTTGAAACAGGACCAGAACCCCTTCCATGCATTTGAAAAAGCGTTCCACACATGCATTCCCATGATACCGAATTTCATCCCAAAGTATCCTTCCTTTTCCTGTGCATTTCATACTGCTTTTATTTGCAGAGGTCGGCAGTGTCCACCGGTATCACTTTTTTTAGATCATCCAATGATAATTCAACCTGAAACCCTATTTTTCCGCCACTAAACAGAATCGTTTCATACTGCAGTGCCGTTTCATCGATTGTGGTTGGAAAAAGTTTTTTCATCCCTATCGGGGAACATCCGCCATGAATATAGCCGGTTAGACCCAGCAGTTCCTTTGCTTTTAACATTTCTATGGATTTTTCTTGGACTGCTTTCGCCGCCTTTTTCAAATCCAGTTCTTCTGCCACCGGCACCATAAATACATAATGCTGTCCGGTCTTTCCCGTAGTCACCAGCGTTTTAAACGCCTGATTTGGATCCTGTCCCAGGGCGGTAATGACCTCAACCCCGCTGACCGCATCGGTATCTCCATAATAATGTTCTGTATATTTTATCTTTTTACTGTCAAGCACGCGCATGACATTTGTTTTTTCTTTTTTCTTCATTACGTTTCCCTGACTGATTGCATTGTCTCTCTTTTGCCGTCACGTCCGTCAGTTCCAGAAAATCATCATATCCTTGATTTTGTAGAAAAATTCCGGATTTTCTGTCCTGAGCGCTCCAATCCCGTCTGACAGACAGAGCAGGACTGTCACAAACACCGTAACCGCTGTCATCAATAGAATCAGCGCCAACACATATTTTGTTATTTTTTTTGCCTTTGCAGCATCATACAAGTCGTACAGAATATAAATGACCGGAATATATAACAGCCATGAGAAATCCATGGAATAACCGGTACTGACTCCGCCCATGACCGTTGTAATATAGCATGAGAGAATTCCCATCACCAGGGCGCTCACAACAAATCCACGGTCTCTCATTTTTTTGATTCCGCGTTTCAGAGACCATGGCAGCAGAAACAGCAGCCACATCATTGGGAAGAAAAGCAGCCCGATTGTCGGTAATTTATAAATATATCCCAGATAGTCGTTTTGATGAAACAGCGGCGTCAGGAAAGGAAATACCCCGGCGACTTCCGGCATTTGGAAAAAGCTCTCATAAACCGCTGTCGGCAGTTTGGCAAGATTTCCTAAGGAATAAGTGTTTACATCATAGACTGTCAGCTGGTATCTTGCCCCAAATTCAAAAATGGACCCGAAGCGAATAAAATTATAATACATAAGACCCAATCCGATGACAACATACGGAATGATAAAAGCGACGATTGCCGGATAATGTTCTCTGCGGAAAATACATTTAAAATAGTGTGCAATCCGCTCCTTTCCTGCCGCTGTCTTTCCGATTGTCCTCTTTCCGTCCTCCCCTGCATTTCTGAAGCCGTTCAGTACAAGAATCAGCGCAGGGAATGACGCCAAAATATAATTTGGCCGGCATCCGACGGCAAGCGCCATGCAGAGCGCTCCGAAAAAGAGACGGACACCGCTGGTTTTTTTATTTAAGAATGCATTGTAGAGCAGGTCAAGCCCCAACAGCGCAAACATTAATGCAGAAATTCTGGCAGCTTCGTAAAAGTTATTATTTACCACATTAAACACAAGCATGGAAGCATTGATAAATCCAAGCGCAGCACAGACCACAACCCATGAATTAATCTTCTTTTTTCTCTTCCGCGCAATGTCATACGCCAGTTTTGCCATAAAAATTGCCGACAGGAGTACAAACAAAAACGCTACTACTTTGGTGTTAAGCAGTTTTCCTGTCAACAGGTAAACCGGAAGATAACACAACAAAGCGGGTACAATGCCAAAGTAGCAGTAATATTTTCCCTTATAAAAGGAATAATCCCATTTATAATTGATTCCATCCCTTGCATTCCACTGGTATGGATGTTCCAGTTTTTGAAGCTGCAAAATTCCTTCATTTTCTTGATCCACAGTATCGGGATTCAGTCCGTTTAAATCGACTTTTCCACGTGAAAGAGCGAGCGTCAGATTCTGATAAATATCCGGTGCTGCCCCATCCTTCATAAACAAAGGCATCTCCCTTTTGGCTGCATGCGCAATATTGATCATAAAGACCAGTTCGCATAACACAAAAGCAATCATCAGAAATTTTGTGATTTTTTTCTTAATGTGGAAACCGAAAATGCTGTAATATCTTTGCCTGTCGCCTGAATCCTCAAAAAGATTTTCTTCCTTTTTGGAATAGAGAACGATCATCAGAATCAACAGCGTGATAAAAAAGACGATCTCTGCCCTCACCGGATGGAAGACAAATCCGGGCTTTTCATTCAGAATAATCTGAATGGAACCAATCGTATCCATCTGATCTACTGTGAAGGTAAAGCATAACCCATGTACAGTTCCGGAAAAATCCGGCATGAGATGCGTCGTACCTTTTACCTTCGGAACAATTTCTATCCCATCACTTTCCACCCTGCGCAGCTGTTCATTGGCATCATCGGAAAATTCCAGTTTTACAGGAACGGACTCCCTGTCGGTATCAATCCGGATGTCAATATGCCGGACACAGGTCTCTATCTGATTGATTTCATATTTAATAATTTTATCGTCGCCAATTGACGTTACCGTCACCTGACTATTTTTCGGCTGGTCATTTCCCAAAGCGGTCCACTGATAGTTCTGTTTTTGCGCACTGCTGTCTGAAAGCTCATAAGCCGGAAAATTAAAGGTAAAAACTTCCAGGGACAGGGCAATCACCAGCGATGTCGCAACAGCAGAAAATACTTTTGTCCCTGCAAACTGCTTTCGATGTTTTAAAAAGAAAACCAACGCCGCAGAACTTATAAAAATGCCCAACACAAAAATGATATACTGCACGGATTTTTCCTCCTCCTGACTCCATATGATATTCTATCTGTATTGATATTCTATCCTAATCTCAATCATTTATTGACCGGATTTCGGATACTTTTGACAACTCTTCTGATTGCGCGGATGACGCATAATCTAAAACATACCGCTCGCACGCATTAATGACAGTGATATCCTGATATTCACAGACTCTCTTTTGAAGATAATTATAAGAAATATGCATATGTCCATGGACAAAATATTTCGGATGATTTTTTTCCAGCAACCGGTAAAAACAGCGAAATCCCTTGTGTGGGAGATCTTTTCCATCGTTTAACGCATAAGCCGGCGCATGGGAGACGAGAATATCTACTCCCTTGCTGCGGCGTATCTTTCGCTGAAGCTTCATTGCGCGGGAACGCATCTGTCTTTCCGTATACTGGAATTTCCCATTATTATACCGCATTGAACCTCCCAGCCCCGCAATGCGTACTCCCTCGTGTTCATAGACCTGTCCATCGATACAGATGCATCCGTCCGGCGGAGTCTCCAGATAGCAGTCATCATGATTTCCATGAATGTATAATACCGGCCCGTGAAAGAAAGTAGCAAGAAAAGAAAGATATTGCGGTGGAAGATCTCCACAGGAAATAATCAAATCAATGCCATCCAATCGGGATTGATTGAAATAATCCCATAATGCCTTAGACGGTTCGTCGGATATGAATAGAATTTTCAAATCATTCATCATGTGTTCTCCCCATCTGCCTGTTTTGCTTTTGCTACACCCTGGATTTCCACAAGTGATTTTGCTTCCTCCTGAAAGGCGTCGAGCGTCGGTATCGAACCGATAATATTATCTGCGAGCCAGTCCATTGTGACAATCTCTTCTGATGTAATTCCATCATCCATATCATTATGCACGAGGCCGTCCTGAGAATAGATAGTCCCGGAAAACGGGTTAAATCCACCCGAACAGATGGACTGCCGCAAAAGTTCAACGAGCCGCTTCGTCCCGGCAGGCAGTTTTCCGGAGCAGATGACGTCAATCATTCCGGAGGACATTCCCCACCAGTAGTTTAGGGATTCATGCTTCCCCTTCTGCTCTTCCTGTTTCCATGTTCCGTTTAAAATGCTGCGGACTGTTTTTTCATAAAAAACGCCCCAATTCCAGACAGGCATCGCGAGATTCACCAGTTCGCCGCCATTTTCATCGTAGAGACCAAATGCCCCGGAGTCCTCTTTCGGCGTAATAAAATCTTTTCCGGAGATAAAGGAAACACTGATATCTTCCCTCTTGCCGGCAAACTCTGATTTCAGTTTGGACCACTCCAGATAAATCTTAATCTTCGGATTTACCATCTGCGCCCCGAGCGCAAACGCATTAATATTTGCAATCATGCCGTAAATCGGATAATCCGCAATATAACGGATTTTATCCGTTTTTGCCATGGTTCCCGCAACAGCGCCGATTAGAAACTTGGCTTCATACAGCCTTCCATAATAGGTCTTGACATACTTACTGCTTGTATTCAACGAACAGTTCAATATTTTAATTTTCGGATATTTCATCGCATATCTGGTACTGATGTCGAGCAGCGTCGGCGAGGTGGAAAAAATAACCTCGCAGCCATCTGCAATCGCCTGTTCAAAACAGCCGGTCTGTTCTTCAATCGAATCGGCATGAAAATAAGACCGGATCCGCACCTGCTCTTTGAATGTATTTTCCAAATGGTTGCATCCCAGGTCATGTCCATAAGTCCAGCTGGAGTTTTCCACCGTCTTTGTATGAATAAACGCAATTTTTAACGGTTCCGAATTCTGCGGAAGAATCCGTTTTACCAACGGCTTTTTTTCTGCGGATTCGTCGACATTCATAATCAGTTTCACTTCCGGCTTTTGCGGATAAAATACAAAATCATTCCAAATTTTAGTCAGTTCCTGCTGGATTTCGTTATCACTTTTCTGCTTCATTTCTTCATATCCATAAATATTCAGATATACGAGAAATGCATCTCCATAGGTCAGGGTCAGCTTTGCCCCGCCCCGTTTTACAAAGATTTTTTTGAATGTAATATATGCGGAACGGAAATCTTCCTTTTCCTCATCTGTCCAGACATGCTCCGGCTCCATGCCGACCTGTTTTACCAAGTCCTTAAAATTGCCCGGCTGGCTGAAATTGATATAATTGATTGCCGTCTTATCATAAAAATCCAGAAATTCATAATAAATAATGCTCTCTTCAGAATCGTCCGGTTCCGGAATAATTCGTGTCACCATCGCCGGAACGGTAACTGCGTCACAGGACTTTAAGACACTGACCCGCTTGTTTCCTTCCACCACATAAAACCGGTTTAAAAATTCATACGCTGTGATTGGTTCACGGATGCCCTCTTCCAAATGCGATTCATATAACCGGCACCACTTTGCGGCAAATTCTGTTCCCAGCGGAAGCAGAGGCATAAAATTGCTGGCAAACGCATTGGTTCTGCCGGCGGTCTTTGTTCCGACAATCTGGTCTAAAGGAATATCCACAAGCCCAAGACTTACCTCTGAGCGAACCTTTGTATAAGATAAAATCTCATCCAATACCCTCAGGTACGGATACATTCCGCGCAGGGTCTTGCTGTGATAATCCCTGACTGCCAGTCTGTTGACTTTTTCATAGATTTCTTTGTCCATACTATCTTCCCTTCCAATAAATAACCCTTATTTAAGAATTTACAAAAGATTACCTGCCCGATTTTTTAAAAATCTTCATATTCCACGGAACCGTCTTTATACGTAATAATATAATATCCGTGTCCGGAACCGTCGCAGTCGTATACCGCCTGTTTGGAAACAACGGCTTTTCCATTCCGTGTTTCTACCTTCTTTTTCGTTCCCCTGGTAATCACTTCCGCTACCTGTTTGCGGATGACTTTTTCACTCAAAACCGTTTCTTTTTCTTTTTTCCCATCTACATAGGTCACCCGGTAAGTCACTTCCTTCTTTCCCGGAACGCCTGCTCTTGTTACTTTACTTGTGCCTTCCTCCATGGAAGAAGAATATTTTACGGTTGTCGTAAATGGAATTTCTTCCGTCCGTACTTCTTTCTTAATATCTGTCTTTTGAACCGTAATACGGATTCCCTCTTTTAGTTTTGCCGTTAATTCCGGGGTGATCATATCATGTTTTCCAACCGTGATTCCCTGGTCTTCCAGAAAATCCCCGACAGTTTGCGCGTCGGTCAGATATTTTTGTGTATCCCCATTAATCGTAGCGCTGACAGCGTAACGTTTTGTCACCTGAATCGACATTCCGTTTTGCAGAAAAGCGTCCTTTTGGTGGTTGAGCGTATCATTGTCATCCATTATGACTTTCGCCTGTCTTAATGCATCCTCTACCTTTTTACCTGTCATGGAGACCTGGTATGATTTTCTGCCGGTATCCACTGTCACATCCGCATGGCGCAAAATCACGACTTCTGCTCCGCTGTCATGAATCTGTGTCTCCAGTGACGGGGTGATTTGATCCTGATTCCCAACTTTTATTTCAGCAAGATTTAAAATTTCTCCGACTGTTTTATCCTGTGGAGCCTCTATCTGCGTCTCGGTATATCCATCCTGAATCTTCAAAGATATTTTTTTACCGCAACCCGACAGACACAGCGCTGACAGGCCACACAACAAAACGAGGCGCGCTGTCTTATATTTCATGTTCCGCTTCATTTCCTTCCCTGCTTTTCCATTACTTTTTTGTTTCTGCCTGCATACTCTTTACTGTATTATAATGGTCATTCGTCTTTACAATGACTTCCAAAGTGACAGAATCTTTTTGGATTTCGTCTTTTGGAAGATATAACAGAAATCCATCATCATTTCCATCTTTCGTAACTGTAAATGCCTCATAAGTTCTTGATATTCCATCTTCCGTGAACCGGATGAAAATTTTTGAGTCATCAGCAATACTGCTGCTGTCAATCTGACCTTCTACCTTCCAAAAGGAAGTATCATTCTCACTCTCTGCAAGAGAGAGCGTTGTCTTTGTTTTCTTCGTTTGTACCTCAATTTTTTCTGTAACTTCCGGGCCTGCCATGAGGGGCGGCTGCGTTGCCAGTTCGTCAAGATTCCTCTCGACTTTTTCAACAATCACTGTATCCGGTTGATACTGATTCATATAAGTTTCAATCTGATAAGGAATCCCTTTCGAAAAATATCCCTTCTCATAAGTGTCTGCAAAAAGCGGAAGCAGTGTATTGCCAAAAGAATCCCGAAACATCAGCACGTTTCCTTTTCCCTTGGAATTTTCGGTTTCAATCCATGCATCTTCCACGCTGCTTACCTGGTTGACATAATGATAATTTGTTTGTTTCTGATAGGTATCGTTCCACTCCGGTTCTGCGCCAAGCGGATATACCATACTGTTCAAGTCCCCGATTTCCTCTTTCTTTCGAAGGGACGGAACGCTCTCGTACGTCTCATGCGGCTTTTTGAGCCGGTCTAAAATCGTATTGTAGGCAAGCACGGCGCCCTTATTGTTCCAGTGAGAATCCCTTTTCAAATATAAAATTTCATCCTGCTGCTGAAATGGTGAAAACAAATCCGCATAGGAAATCTGCATTTTTTCCAGTTGTGGCGTCAATAAAGATATATTCTTAGTCTTACTGACTTTTTTACTGTAATAGTAAGGCATATTTTCGCCATACAGAGAATTTTTATTTGGCGCGACCGTAAACAGAAACTTTGCGCCCCGCTCCTGCACATAGCGCTGCATGAGCGACAGATTATTGGTCACATTAAACAGTTCTCTGTCTGACATCGTGTTTTCGCCAAGAAAATCATACAGCGTATCCGTGTAGTACATCCATCCGTTTTTTCCTGTAATCACACTGTCCATGTTTGAAACAGAAAACACTTTTACCTGTATATTCGAATCCGCAGTCACCAGTACGTTTCTAAAAGCAAAATGGTCTTCAAACCATGCGCCGAGTTCCTGCAGATAGGTGATATTCATTTTTCCGTCTTTTTTCAGTTTCGGCAGTTTTGCCATTTGTCTGTTTTCCGTTGTATGGTCCGTCCTCGCAATCGTCATTCCAACCGAAGGAATCAGGCACATCAAAAAACATACTGTCAGGTACACCGCTCCTATAATCTTATTTTTCATTGTTTCATCCCTGCATCATTTCTTAAAATCTAAAGTATATAAATGGATTATAAGCGCTTCCGGAGAGCCGGATAATACACCACGCCAGCAGAAATACGGACATTGTGAAAAGTCCATACTGAATGACGTTCCACTTTGTGGACAAATCCGCTTCTTTTCTGCCAAGTCCGGCTCTGATTTTATCCGCAACCACTCTCACCGGCGCGGCGCCGAGTATCCCGACAATCAAAAAGAATAAAAACAGCGGCGTCAGCTGCCTTGTTGCAAGACTGACTGCCTGCGGAGAAAAATCAAATCCGGTAAACATCTTTCCAATCATTTTGCCCGCCTGCATAATACTGTCTGCCCTGAAAATTACAAATCCGACACAGACAAAAATCAGCGTATACAAACGGCTGATAATTTTCGGAAGTTTCTTTACCGCCGGAATTGCACTTTCAATGAAAAACAGAACGCCATTATATAATCCCCAGAGGACGAACGTCCAGTTTGCTCCATGCCATAAACCTGTCAGCAGAAAGACAATCATTCGGTTTAAATAAGTGCGTTTTTTTCCTTTCCGGTTTCCTCCAAGCGGAAAGTAAAGATATTCCCGAAACCATGTCGTCAGGGAAATATGCCATCTCCGCCAGAAGTCCTGAATTCCGGCTGCGCCATATGGATAGCAGAAATTTTCTTTGAAATGGAAGCCAAACATTCTGCCCATTCCGATTGCCATATCACTGTATCCGCTGAAGTCATAATATATTTGGAGCATATAAGCGATTGCGCCAATCCATGCTGCTGCCACATTGACATTGGAAATATCCGCCGCATAAATGTTGTCCGCCACAAGCCCCATTGTATTTGCAATCAATACTTTTTTTCCCAGTCCGCAGATAAATCTGCGCATTCCCTCTGCGCTCTCCCGCAGACTCTGCTTTCTATTTAAAATTTCTTCACTGATATCTCTGTATTTGACAATTGGTCCTGCAATCAACTGTGGGAAAAATGAGATATAGAGTAAAATGTGAAAGAAGTTCGACTGCGCTTTTGTTTTTTCAAAATAAACGTCTATCACATAAGATAACGCCTGGAATGTAAAAAACGAAATGCCGATTGGCAGTGAAATCTCCGGAACCGGTATCTGTATTCCGGTCACATGATTCCATGTGACAACCAGAAATGGCAGATATTTAAAGATTCCCAAAATACCGATATTTACTACCACGGCAATGATAAGCATCCATTTTCTAATTGATTTTTTCCGATCAATCACCAACGCAAATCCGTAGTTTAAAACCGCACTCAATAACATTAAGAGCACATAGACGGGCTCCCCATATGCATAGAACAGAAGGCTGGCAGCAATCAGAACCGCATTCTTCACTTTCAGCGATGGAACCACTGTATATAAGAGATATGTAATTGGCAGAAACACGCACAAAAACACTAAAGAACTAAAAATCATCTCCAGTCTACCTTTCCGTTTTTAACCTTGATTTCATATCGGCGTGAACAGGCATGTCTGTATGAATATGTATATTCGGTCTTCATATAACTGTCAACTCCATGCGATTCCGCCTGCATATCCGGATCGCAGATATACCAGTAACCGTTTACTTTGACTTCTGTCCATCCATGTGGAGTCATGCCGCCTGCAAGCGCAGAGATACTTCCGACTGCCACCCTGCTGTCATATCCAAGCACCTTTGCAATGTAGGCAAAACTGGTCGCATACCGGAAACAATTTCCCCTGCCGTGCGATAACATATAAATTTCATATCCCGGAAGACTGGATGCCACCGGAATCCCGTAAAATCGTTGATATGAAAAATGAGTGCACAAATAATAGTAACAACTGCTCAGTTTCCGGGAAGCAGACAATTTTTTATCTGTATGCTTTGTCACATAATTAACCGCAAGCTGAATATCCGTTGACGTGACCCGGACCCCTGAAGAATCGACATAATAAGGTTTTTTTCCATAAATAATCCGATTGACGGCTAGTTTCCCTTTCTGCCCTTTTTTTCGGCTGAAATAATAGTACTTTTTATTAATTTTTTTCCAGCCGGTCACTTTCTTTCCACGGGTATAATAATATTTTGCACTTTTCTTTTTCACCCAGCCGCTTCCAAGTTTTCCATTATTTACATAATACCGGTAACTCTTGTTTTGAAAGCGGATTTGAATGACTTTCTTTCCCCGATACTGTTTCCCGATTCCTTTTTTGTTAAAATGATAAATTTTTGCTTTTTTCGTTTTCGGCGTAACGACTTCAAAAGAATCATTTCTTTTTTGCACCGCAAGATAGGTATTCTTAACAGTCTTTCCCCGGTAAACCGCTTTTAATCCTTCCTGCGTCCATGTAACCAGATAGCCGTTTGCGCTCTTTTGCGGTTCCTGAACAGTTTCGCTGTTTACCACCGGCGCCCCGGTCTCCGGCTCAGACGGTCTGTCAGTTGTCCCCGTTTCTTCTGTACCTGAGGTGCCGCCTTCCTGTGTACTTTCTTCCGCCGTATCTGAAGTGGCTGCCTGCGTATTTTCCTCTGCCGTATCTGAGGTGGCTGCCTGTGTATTTTCTGTCACAGATTTCTCCTGCTTTGTGGAGAATGCGCTTTCTGCCTCCACCTGTTTTCCTGCAATCGTCTTCAAATCTGCAGACGCCCCTGTATACATCCCGCAGCACATCAGCGCACTCATGAATCCTACTGTAAAAATATATGTAAATTTCCTCACGCTATCCGATTTCCTTCCTTGATTTATCCTTTAAAATTCTACAAAACATGACATTCATTGTCAAGAGAGCGGCGCATAGAAAAGGACGCTGTTATTTTTACATTCTTCATGTCAATTCTATTTACCATTTTGATAATGAAATATCTATGTGTTCGTTTTACTATATTGTTATCGACACCATGCATTACTTTTTTACAATGCACATCAACAATACATCCGGTTATTATTTTGTTTTATAAATTTTAGTTGTAGAGAGGGAAAAAATGGTAGCTGATAAAATAAAAAAATTAAGAGAACGAAGCGGATATACGCAATCCTCCTTAGCGAGGCAACTTCATATTACCCGCGCCAGCGTCAATGCGTGGGAAATGGGGATATCCACTCCGTCCACACAATACATCATCCAGCTGGCGCAGATATTTAACGTATCGACAGATTTTTTACTGGGTTTAAAGTCTACCTCTACCATTAATGTGAATGGGCTAAATGAGGAAGATATTGTATTACTTCAGGGAATTATTGAACATTTGAGAAAAAAAGAGGACAATCCGACAAGTGTATAATAAAAAATATTTCCGGCCTTTTAAAACCGGAAATATTTTTTATTGAAATTATTTCTTTCTTTTCAAAGATTTTAAAACAATTTTTAAAATCTTTTTCTTTGCCTTTACAGTAATCGTTTCGCGAACTTTTTTTCGGAATGCATTCTTTGCAATTTTTTTGAATTTTCTGCCTTTGATTACTATTTTTTTCAACCGGCCGCAGTCATAGAAAGCTTTCGATGCAATTTGCGTCACATTCTTTCCAAGTGTAACTGTCTTTAATTTCTTACACTTTTTAAATGCCTTTTTGCCGATTTTTGTAATTTTAAACTGACAACCGGAATATTTCACCGCTGCGCTCACCGTTGCCTTTTTCAGTTTTTTCCTATACTTGCCGGCCACTGAAACAAGCGTTACTGTTCCTGCTTTTCCACGAATGGCGGAAATCTGGTAAGTATATTTTCCTACGGTAAATTTCTTCCCAGGTTTCACATCAGAAGCCGCCGCATTTCCAGTCCGGCCGTTCCCTGTGTTCTCGTTTTGACCACTGTTATTTGAAGTCTGTGCATTTGGTGTTTGTGTTACACCTGTCGTCTCCGGTACCTGAGGTTCCTCTGAAGTACCTGGATTTTCCGTCGTCACCGGTGTCTGCGATTCCTCTGAAGTATTTGGTTCTTCCGTCGTCACCGGTGTCTGCGATTCCTCTGAAGTGTTTGGTTCTTCCGTCGTATCCGGTGTCTGCGATTCCTCTGAAGTATTTGGTTCTTCCGTCGTCGCCGGTGTCTGCGGTTCCTCTGAAGTGTTTGGTTCTTCCGTCGTATCCGGTGTTTGTGTTTCCGGCTGCTCCGGTGTCGTCGGATTCTTTTCTTCTTCCTCCTGCTTTTTCGCTTCTTCTTGTTTTTGATCAAAATCTTCTTCTGTCATGTCCCAAAGATTTTTTTCATCGTCTTTCGTCTGTTCCTCTTTTTCAATCTCTTTTTCAGCTTCTGCATCATTGGATGGTGTCTTGCCGGTTTGTTCCTGTGGAGTAAAATCCCCCTGATCCTCATAGTAATCCGGAAGTGAAACAGACTTCTTATTTTGATAACTCAGCAGTCTTTGAATCGCATATCCGCCTTCAGTTTCTGCTCCTGTTGTAATACCCGCAGCTGTTGCATTAATAATGTGATTAATTCCTACGTTCGGTCCGTTTCCGTCTGCAATTTCCACAATGCAGGCATTTTCAATCAAAACCCCTTCTGTATCCGGTACTTCAATCGCATTATCCAGGAAAATGCTTGCGCCATTTGTATTAATAAATACATCATAAATGCCCAAACCGACTGCATAATGCTCTTTTACATCATTTGAAACCTTATAGGCCGCATAACCGTTTACTGTTCCATCATGGCTCATCCAGCCTTCCTGACTCTGCGGGTCGTAACATTTTTCGTTCTGTAAAAAGTAGGTTCTTCCCCGCTCTCCGCGCCAAAGGATATCATACTTCTGGAAATGTTCCACAAACAGTCCGTAAGCAGTAACATCATCTCCATTGACAATCAAACCGTTATCCGAAGTGTTTTTCGTCCATCCGGTATTGTTACCGTGATCAGCTCTCCAGACCCATGTATGGTCAATGATTACATTATTACTGTTGATTACCTGACAGCTCTCACATCTTCCAAGATTACCGGTTCCTCCGACACGGTAAATAACATCCTGCAATACCGTCGGATTTTCGGAATGATCTTTATTACATCCCTCTTTTCCAACAGTTAAGAGTGTTTTTGAATAATTTCCTGCGTCTAAGATCAAACCGCAGATTGCAAGTCCGCCGACATCTTCTGTCACAATCGCCGCCTCTTC
This sequence comes from uncultured Lachnospiraceae bacterium, assembly GCA_947624875.1. Classification (GTDB taxonomy): domain Bacteria; phylum Bacillota; class Clostridia; order Lachnospirales; family Lachnospiraceae; genus Eubacterium_G. Next base: position 5,772 of record CANQMA010000027.1, on the reverse strand, counting down.
GTTATCCGGTACAATCGTCGCCTGTCCCAATCCGAGAAGAACGGTATCTGCCTTTGTCACTTCAATCGGTTTATCTACATGATAAATGCCCGGCGCAAAAATAATATTTTTTCCAAGTTTCAACTGCTCATTGATGGTGTCGGCAGTATCCCTGTCCGATCTTGCAATATAAAAATATTTGTCAACGCTGATGGAAGTTCCCTGTCCCATATTGTCTTCGGAACAGCTGACGCCGGAAGTGTTTTTCCGCAGAGCAGGGATAAATACCTTATATCCGTCTGCCTGTGTATCGAAATAGAGGAATGGCTTTTCACGAATTTCCGGCGTTTTTTCAATGACCGTTGTTTTTCCTCTCTGATTCCAGTTTGTAAGTCCGTTTCCGCTACCCAGCGGTGTGGATGCAAAAATCGGCTGGTCGCTTCCGTCGGAGGAATTTCCATCATTTAATCCTTCGCAGCCTTGAATGAAATTATTCCAGTTGACACCGTACACGCCGCCATTGATAACGCAGTTTCTGTAATAATACTGCTGCTGTGAAAAAGACCCTGCAGCTTTCTGGAAAATACTGTCCGCTATAAATCCGCCGCTGGCCCAGCCATAATACCAGTCAAATACTGCTTTTCTCTCGACATAGAGTCTTCTTGCCGGCGCTGCCTGTGAAGCGCTCCACTGAAAATTAAAATACGGATCATCGTTGTTATCTAAATCTGCAATCGATACATTTTCAATTCCTACCCAGAAATTACAGGTAGCATTATTCTCTGATAATGCCGCCGGGATGCGGACATTTCTCAATCTCACATCATACGGTGTTTTTCCTAAACCGATAGTCTGTGTATAATATCCCATATTGACGTCAGCCGTATCGGTATAATCTCCCGGCTTATATGCAAGTACATAACGGTTATCACCAAACTGGTCGTAATGCTGCCCCTCGAAAATGCTGTTCACCGTACTATTAATCTGTTCCACATCATCGGTCTCGTTAAATACATACATATTGGATCCAAACATGCTGATTTCCAAGGAAGCCGGCTCAGACAGTTCGGAGGCGGCAGAGCCGTTGACCGCTTCTACTTTATAATAGTTATGAAATTTTGACGACGTATTCGGGTTCGTATCGACAAACGTATGATCTGCCGTTTCGCCAATTTCCCTGTACTCCGCAAACCGGCTCTCTGCGCGGTATACTTTATAAGACGTCGCATAACTTGCCTGTGTCCAATTGACTGCCAGACCATTATCCTGCTCCGTCACTTCGATGTCATTTACTTTACGTGGCTTGAATTCTGCTAATGTATTTCCATATGCAATCTTACTTTCTGAATAAACCGCATCCTGTGTATTGTTGACAAGCGTACGGACCTTAAAATAATAGGTCGTGTTGATATCCAGCCCTTCTACCGTAAAAGTGGTATCTGCTGTTTTTCCCGCTGACTGATATGTACCATTTTCCTGTGTTGAATAGAGAACTTCATAACCGCTGTAAATACATTCGCTGACGCCCTCCCAGGAAACCGTAATACTATCGTCGTCAATCTCTGATAATGTTACTTTTTTTGCCGTTTTTGGTTTTGTCTTGGTATAGGCAGTGAATTTCTCATTGGCAGAAGGTTTTTCCTGATCCTTCAACTCAATCAGCTTCAAAATTTCCCCTTCTACCGTAAAATATTTTCCGTTTGCATTGCTTTGAAAACTAACCGTTCCATCTCCCATCGCCGTCATTTTGACAGATTCCCATCCGGCCGGGTCTGTTCTTTTCCCCATTTGGAAAATATTGTCGTTGTTTGCTTTCCAACTGGTTTCCGTGGCAGTATTCGTAAAATTAACTACCTCTCTCTCACTCCAGAATCCATAATAAATCGTAAATAATCCATTTGCAGGTACCGTACTCTCGGAATTGTAAACCGTATTACAATCAATTGGATTATTTTCCACCCCGTCTAAGGTAATGAGTTTGCCCGTTGCAGAACTGACAAAATATACCTGCGCATTTTCTGTCTCTTCTACCGGGTCGTCAATGTCTTCTGTCGTCATTGGCGCTGCGTCTGCTGACGCTGCCTGGATCGAAGTCTTTGGAGTCAATGTCATCCCGGAGACCGCCATCGCCAACACCAATAAAACTGCCAATAAATTTTTACACTTTCTTTTCATTTTTTCCGTTCCTTTTCTTAAAATTTATAATTACATCTTAACATTGTAAGCAATGTATTTCAACTTAATACGATAATGCGCGTTTTCCGTTTGCTCTCCACATCACGTCAAAATAGGAATAGCGGACTTTTTCTCTGGCTCCTGTCCATGGGTTGTTATAGTAAAAATAATGCTCATCGTAACCTGTCAGCGTGACCGTATGTGAATTAAACCTGTTTAATCCACTGAGCCAGACAAGTACTAAATGCTTTTTTCTCAGTTTGCTTTTTATTTGTTGATGACTGCATCCCGTCATATTTTTATATGTTCCCAGATACCGTTTTGTAATCCCGGACAACCCGTTCGGATAAACAACCTCTCCTACTCCACCTGATAAATATGGGCTTCCCATAAATCCGTAATTTGGATTTTTACTCCTTGGCATAACATTTGCCGCTTTAATCTTGTCCATTTTTTCCCGGCATAATTTACCATCATCGTCCACGCAGTGATTTCGCATCCCGTCGGTAATTGCGGTCTTTGGCAGATTACAGTAGCTAAATTATTGTAATAATAAATTTCTCCTGTTTTCTTTTTTGCCATATATTCTACTTTTCCAACTTTAAATCTTCCTGTTTTCAGTCTTCCCTTCTTGTCAAAATAACATCGAATCATCCGCTGATGGATTTTTCTGCACAAAAATCCCCGATACATGACCCCGGATTTTTTAAAGTAATATTTACGCCCTTTGATTTTTTTAAATCCTGTCACCATTTTCCCATTGGAATCAAAAAAATATATTTTTTTGTTTCTTTTTATAAAACCTTTTGCCTTTTTCCCATTTTGCAGATAACAATATATCTTTCCATTTTTTTTGACAAACCCGGTCTTTACCTTTTTCTGCGCTGCGCTTTGTTTCGCCGCCGCAGTATTGTCATTCTGGGTTGAGTAATCTTCCTGCAGAAGAACTTCAGCCATCGTCGTGGTCTCGACGCTGCCTGATGTTGTTTCTGCCGCCTTGTCAACGCTGACGGTCTCTTCGGCTCCAATTCCCCGGAACAATATAAACAGAAAAAACAATTCACAAAAAACGAAATAAAGAATCTCTCTTTTCTTATTTTTCCAATTTAGTCCTGACACTGGCACCACGCCCTTTTTTCTTATAAAACTACTGTAATGTATTTTACGTTTTTAAATTGATTATAGTCCTTTTTCATACTTTTACTGCTTCTTTTCTTCATAAAATATTTCCCGGAAGACTTTGCAGTCACTTTATCCATATTCGGGTCAAAAATATGCCATTGATTCTTAATCCGGATTTCCACCCATGCATGATCCTGTTCTTTTCCACTAAAACCGGTTGTCTTTCCCACTGCAATGCGGACCTTATAATTGGCCGCTTTTTTTGCCAGGTACGCATAGGCGGCAGCATAATGAAAACAGCTGCCTTTTTTATCTTTGAACATTTCCAGGGCAAAATCTTTCTCCCAGCCTTTATAGGCATTTTTTTTAGTCCACTTCATAAAATAATCTGATTTAAAGACGCTGCTGAAGTCATATTTTTTTTGCATATACGTAAATAACTTCTTCAATTTTGTTTTTTTGCTGTCCGTATCTGCCACCTGTGTTTTCACAATAGAAGCGACCTTTTTTTCAACGGTCTTATTTTTGGAGGCGGCCGCAGCCCGGACTGTCACCATATTATTTTGTACCGCAGGATACGCCAGCCCGCTCATAAGTGACAATGCAATCAGTAACATTCCTATGTGTTTTACCAGTAATTTCATTCTATTTAAAATCATCTCATCACGCCTTTCTATTTTTGCACTTTTATTCTGCACCCATAAAAATCACTTTACCCGTTAATCGGTATTGAAACGTATATACGGTAAAGTTTTTGTATTTCAAGACACCGTCCTTTCCATCGCCAAAACAGCTGCCGGAATAGTAGGTTTCTTTGATTGGATTTCCAATCAGTTTTTTCAAAGCGGAAAAATCTTTTTTATATTTTGCCGCCTTTTGAAAATTCTTCGTCTTTTTCGCATCATACTTTCCATTTGCTTTGAAAACATAAAATTTTTCCTGAAGAACCGCCGTCCCGACAATCATTTCTCCGGTCTCGTCAAAATAATATTTCCTGTTGGCAGACCAGCCCTTTTTTGCTTTGCCCTCTGACGTTACCTGATACTTTTTCTTTCCTATTGTAATCACTTTTGTAGATTTTGGTTGAACGAGAATGCCCTTTTTATCAAAAACATAATAGTTTTTTCCGATTTTGGTATTCAGGACCGCTGCCTCCCCATTTTTCCTGAAATAATATTTCTTTCCCTGAATCGTCATCCATTTCTTTTTTACCAGTTTTCCGTCCTGATAGCAGTAATACTTTCCCTTACTCTTTTTCAGGGTGACCTGATTTTGGTTTTCGCCCGCTGCATTACCAACCGCGTCTGCACACGCCACATGCACAGCCATTGGTGATACGGCGCTGAACGCCATGCATACAAACAATGAAATAATAACCGTCTTTATAATTCTTTGCATCTTCATCATCTCCAATATTATATTTTCTTCACGTAAATTCGGTTTCGTTTATAGTTCGGTCTTCCGTCTATTCCACTCAATTTCGGATTTAATGCATAATAATTGTGCTTTTTGTCTACCAGTTCCCAGGACAGATCGTAAATTTTACCGTTTACTTCTGCCCAGCCGTGCCCTCCGCTGGATACGGCATAGGCCTTTTCATATCCAACAGCGTTGGCAAGATATGCAAAAGCGGCTCCATACGAATAACAACTGCCATGTCCTCTATCAAACATATCCAGCGCATAATTATAATCCCAGTTCTTTGCCTTGATAAACTTTGGAGAACCTCTATACAAAAAATGCCTGAGCGCATATTTGAAACATATTTTCAATTTTTGGGATTTTTTCATGGCCGGCTTTGTGATTTTGTCCACAATCTTTTTTGCTTTGATTAGAACATTTAATTTTCTGCGGCTGTCCTTGGTCAATTTTGCCTTCCCACTCTTTTTCAAAGTGATGCCATTGACCTTTTTATTTTTCACCATGCGCCCCTTTTTCCCATTATAATTCCGGAAAAAGTAATAATCGCCCTGAATCTTCTGCCAGCCGGTACGCTGCACGCCGGATTTGTCAAAATAATAATATTTTCCACCAATCTTCTGCAGTCCTTTTGCCTTTCTGCCACTCGAAAAACGATAATACATCTTTTGCTTTTTCTGTTTCCATTTTCCCTTTTTAGATTTGGCAGACATGCGCGCTGAAACTTCTTTTTTCGTTTCTAGATCCGCGGATTTCTTTGCCAAAACAGGAGTGGATGCAGATAATGCTCCGACAATGACTGAAAAAGCAAATACAAAAATGGCAGTTTTCCACTGTTTCGTCAGAAACTCCCTTCTGTGAAATATCTCCATATGAATAAACCTCTTTTTCAATGAAAACTTGTTTCCATTTCATCACTGTCGAGTATTATAGCACATTTCGAAAGCGCTTACAATAAAGGGATTCATCGCTATCTGTACCTTTTTGTACCCTGAAAAATAAAAAAAGGGGCAGTCGGTTAATACCGATTTTTGACCCCTGATAAACAAAGAGGGGATGATCCCGCAGAATTCAGGC
>CANQMA010000026.1 GCA_947624875.1 uncultured Lachnospiraceae bacterium | reverse complement strand
CAGGTACTCCGGGCATGGGAGAGGGAGTTTCAGCTTTCGAGTTTAGTTACTATGATCATGGTGAATTAAAGACATGCAGGATTGATAACACAGGAATTTCTGCATTGCCAGAACATGAGTGGGGAGACCACGTATATAAAGTTACCCTGCCAAAGGATGGCGAGAATGCTGTAACACATATCGACAGTGATACAATTGTCACAATTGCCACAGTGGGTATGGATGGAAGGACAGTAGCAGTCTTTGCGGACGACACGCCGTTCTGGCAGGAAACAGAGATGGACTGGACGCCGATTAAAGGCAGTGACGGGGAACCGTATGACTTTGTATTAAGTGGAACAAACGCCAATATCGAATATAAAGTCCTATATGCCGGTTCAAATTACGACAGATACCATTACAGGAATATTATTACGCAAAGCGATCCATATGAAACTATATATAACCGATTTTATATTGCAGATTCAAGTTTTGTTGGCACAATAGAGGAAAATTATTTCACTACCACGATGGAATTTGCACAGGTATCAGAAGATTATTGTGACAATTATGGAACATCAGCATTTAAACCGGACTATCAATACAGAGGGATAAGAGGAAGGGCTACCAAAGCAAGCGACGGTACTATTATTCCTCAGGAGGACATATCTCCTTTCTGGTGGGATGGTTCAGGATTCCAGATGGATGTCAGGGATTTCGGATTTGGTAAATATTATGCAATGAGAATTAAAGGTGCAGGTGAAGGACAGGAGCTTATTCTTGCAGTGAGAGTTCTGACGGAAGAGGGTGAAGGATGGATTCCTATCAATCCTAGAGATGCAGGCACTACAACAGTGAGTGATTTCTTCTATCATAACACAAGCAATAAAATCGAAACTGCAAGATATTATTATGATGTCAGCGATTTCTATTTGTCATCCATAGGTGGTTACAACGGAACACACTTAGCAATTACCACGGATACGAATAAGAAATTGAACACAGACGTAGCGGATGGGCATCAGAACTGGAAGATAATGATTGCGCCGACAAAGGCAAATGCACGAGGAAAGGCTATCGAACCTACAAGTGCTGATGAGTACACTACTTACTGGGGTGGAGCCGGAGATGGAATGGCCGGAGCAGACGGAAATAATATTCAATTTGCAATGCATGAGGCAATGACTCAACTTCCGGGACACAGCGGAAGTGCCGGGCTCCAAAACTTCTACTACTGGATGCGGATTTACACAGATACGGAAAATGCACCGGATGAATACATTTCCGCACCAATCCGTGTCAGAGCAGATGTTCCTGCAATTGTAGATTTGCCGGAAGAAAACATCAACGTATCTTCCGGTTCCAAAAACCTGTATGTATCCTTTACGGAGACCGGAGTAGGTGCAAGCAAAGATTATGTATATGACATCTATCTGGACGGTGAGCTGGTTAGTTCCCTAACTGATTTAAAGGATGGAAAGAGAGTTTCAGTTCCGGTACCAGAGACAAGATGGGAGGATTTAAATCAACCTGACACAACATTTACAATCAAAATTGTTTCCAAGTGGTGTTACAGTGCGGATTCAGACGATACAACACACTGGTATGCAGATGGAAGCGGAGATCCTGTCAACCATTATCAGCAAACGGAAACCACGTATATATACAAAAACGAGATAGAAACCGGTGAAGTGTATGTACAGGGCTTCCAGATGAACACCAACAAAGAGGAAGGCGGTATTTCAGAATTCATGCCGTCCATGAGAGTTGTTTCCAAAGCCGCTGAACGTATTATGCACGGCGAAAAGGCTTATGGCGTAGTATCTTATGGTACGATTATCGCTCCATCCTCCGGTGGCGCAGAACTGAATAAATTAAGTTGGAACAAGCAGCAGGATATTGAGAAAGCTTCCGGCGACGGCAGTCTGGCGGTGGTTGAGGCGGCAACATCTCTGAAGTGGACCGGTACAGATGCGGATATGTACAATTATTACGGCGTCAGCCTGAAAAACCTTAAGTATAAGTACAGCGAACTGGAAACGAAGTACCAGTTTAGGGCTTATGCAGTGTTAGATGATGATGACAGCACTGTAGTACTCAGCGAAAACACGTATGAAGTTGATTTGAATGAGGTTGCCAAAAACCTTTACGACAACCATCAGATGGGTACCAAAGAAGGCCACGAATTCTTATATGATGATATTTTGAATATCGTAGCAATCCATAACAATTATATGAGTATTGCACAGGCGATGCTGAAAACATTAGATATCAAATCATCAGCCGACGCTAACTATAATTTAGTCAACAAATTATATAAAGATTTGTACTACTACACAGAGGGATCCAGCGGTTATACCTATCAGAACCGGATTGAGACGGCTGAGGACGGAACCGTTACCAAGTTTGTAAGCAAACACCTCACAGATGAGGAAAGTACAAGGCTGCTTGAGAAATTAAATGAAGTTTCTGACGCGAATAACGGCGAGGTAGGAAAACAGGCTACCCTGTATGACTGGATTGAAGCCAATGTAGGAACATTGAAGGGCGATACGAAGGACTTGACGAAATATAAGGGCTTCTATCAAACGCTGGATTATCAGTGGGACGACAATCTTTATAAAGTTGGAAGTCCGGTCAGCGGTAACTCCGAGTAATCGGGTGCGTAAATATATCTGTCAGGTGACTCCGGTTGCCTGACGGATATATAAAATATAGATTTAATCTTTATTCAAAAAAATATATAAAGGAGAATTGAAAAATGAGAAAATACGAAACACCTGAATTGGAGGTTACAAAGTTTGAGGTAGAACAATCAATCATGGACGGAGAACAGGGTTCAGATGATATTTATACCATAACACATGAATATGAATCTGTTTCAGATCCGGGAGACCTTCCATTAGAATAGAAAGGAGTTTATTATGAAGAAAAAATATCAAAAACTTGTAGCGGTACTAAGCGTTATCGTTTTAGTAATAAGCTCCGTTACGGGTTACCGGAGTGAAACGGTCAATGCGGAAGATTACAGTAGTTATGAGTTTACTGAAATTACCGGTTCTACAGGTGGTGAGTCTTACGCTTATCACTTTATAGAAAATACTGTAACAGGAGCCTTAAGCACTGTTGAGGTCTTGGATAATGGTGCAACCATGAAATTGACTTTGTCAGCTAGTAACACGAGTGTTGAGTCTGTGAAAGTCAATGATGAAGAAGTAGAACCAGGTGATGTACTTACAATGAAATTGGCTACAGAAGTTCATTTTAATCCAACCAAATTTGCAAACGACGCTTATACCAAAATATACGTTCAAACGGACACCGGTTCCCTTACTGTAATTATTAGAAAAGGAAATCCGGCAGGCGGCGGAGGCGGAGGTGAAGAACCTTCGACGCAGCAGCCGGGTGTGGAAGACGGTACAGAAATTTTGAAAGGCACTCAGTTTACTCAAGAGGATGTTGCTGCAAATGATGCAGATATGACCGGCAAATGGATTGAGTATGGTGCTACTTCATGGACGAATAACGAAGATGGTTCTGTTACCGTATCCGTTCCTGCAAAAGATAGTGGAGATGTTTGGTCAACACAGTTAAAGCAGAATAATGTTCAACTGACACAGGGAAAATGGTACAAGATTACCGGTAAAATTACATCGGATGTTGCAAAAACATTTGAAGTGCTGTTGCAGACAAATACAACTTATCAAGATTTGGTAAGACAGCAGGTATCAGTTGAAGCGGGCGGAACAGAAACGTTTGAATTTATTTACCAGTATACAGGAGATACCACTAATCAGGTTCTGTTTGGCATTATGATGGGATATACCGGTACTGCCAGTGCAGCTGCAACTGTAACGATTAGCGATATCAGCATTAAAGTGTACAATGAAGAACCGACAGAAGGTGGCGGCGGTGGCGACGGTTACCTTGCGCCAAGCAGCGCAATTCTTTATAACCTGACCGACGCCGGACAGGGATATAAAGCGGTTATTAAAGACAATACGGCAAATGAATATGAAGGAATTCCTTCTTATGATTTGTATGTCAATAACGAAGTCATTAAGACAGTTACCGATATTAGTACAGATATTTCTGTTACCGAAGAAGAACTGGCGGCTGCCAATCCTACAAATGATGCAATGAACACTTTTGCAGTGGCAGTGAGGGCGACAAAGAATGGGGAAGAAGCCACATCGCCAAAATCCGCTGCAACCAAATTTTATTATAAATCAGAGACCGTCATAGCAGGCTCACATGACAATGACGTGCCAAAAGTCTTTGTTTCCACATCAAGGACGTCAAAGACCGAGAGCGCAAACATCTATACGGATTCCAAGAAGACAAAGATTGATGCAGGGCTTGTTGTGGCAGAGGCAGATAATAGCGTATTGCAGTATAACAGTGGAACAATCAAACTTAGAGGAAATTCCACAGCAGAGGCAGATAAGAAGGCATACAACATCACATTTGATGCCCCTGTAAATCTGTTTAACTTTGGAGCAGCAAAGAAGTGGAGCCTCTTGGCAAACATTTTTGATAAGACTCTGCTTCGTAACCAGATTGCGATGGATTTCCAGAGAGCGCTGGAGAAAAACACAAATCCGGATCAGGTATATACAAGTAATTGTAAAACGGTAGACCTGTATATTGACGGAAAATATATGGGTACTTATACACTGATTGAGTCTGTAGAAACAGGAACAGACCGAGTAGACATTGATGTTAATTATCTGGACGAGAATGATGACATTCAGGATGGAAGCGAAGGAACAACGGGACCTAGTTCCATGGCGGTTCATGATGTGCTTTTGGAACTTGCCAACGATATTAAGGAAACATCAGCAAGATATGACACAGAGGCTTATTATTTTAGAACAACCAAAAACGACGAATACTTTGCGATTAACTATCCGGCAAGGAATGAAGATCTGAGCACCGGTTATGAGGTCAATGCCGGTAACAAACCTTCATGGGTTGATAATGAAATTAAGGCGTATGTCGATGCGTTTGAGACAGCCTTAGAGATAGGTGACTTAGATCAGATTAAAAACTATATTGATATTGGTTCCTTTGTAGATTTCTATATCACTTCAGAGTTTTTCAAAACAAAGGATATTAACTTCAGTTCTACCAGATTCTATATTAAAGATGGCAAGATGTATGCCGGACCTCTTTGGGATTTGGATCTGTCCAGTGGAAACAGCCTTGACAACAATGGTACAGATGGTTTTTACGCACAGAATATGGTATGGTTCCAAAAACTCATGAATATTCCGGAGTTTAAGGATCAAGTAAGTAAAAAATACCAGGAGTTACAGCCTACGATTACTGAACTCTATAGAGTGGGCGGTACAGTAGATCAGGCAGTGGCAGAAATTCAAAAATCCGTAAATGAGAACTATTCATCAGCGTATGTAGGCCAGACCCAGTTGTCAGACGGTTGGAAACTGAACAAAAACTATGGCGCATACAATTCACCGGTTACGCATGAGACGTATGCCGAATACATTGCGGATTATAAGGACTGGTTACAGAAAAGAAATGAATGGCTGTTGTCCATGTTAAAGTTTGAAGTAGATTACGAGACCAACGAAGACGGTGTGACTACGGATGAATTGCTGAAGAATGAAAAACAGCCAGCCGACACTCCGGATACGACATGGCATGATTATACCAATTATTATGGGGTATCTTCCAGTGCAGATGAGGTGCCGGATGCTAATTATGATCCTAAACTGGCATATGATGATAATCTTGAGACAAGATGGGGAACTGCTGAATCTGACAATCACTGGCTCCAGATTGATTTGGGAGCAACACGTGCAATCAGAGAAATTGATATTGTCTGGGAGACAGCCAGCGCAGCAAGTTATATGATTGAAGGCTCTGCGGACGGTAATGGATTCGTTCCGATTGCTATGATTACAGGCAGAACCGAAGCAAATGGAAACAGATTGGATACAATCACATTTAATGATAATAAAGAGTATCAGCATATCCGCATTAACTGCCAGACCAGGGCAACCGGTTATGGATTTTCTATTCGGGAACTGGCAATCTATGGGCCGGATAAACAGTTTGATGATGAGGTTGTGGATGATGGTAAGGACGCGCTGATAGCAGATGAGGGAGATCTTTCCGTAGAAGGTTTCCAGATTCAGGCAAACAATGATCATGATGACGATACGGTCAGCTTCAGAACCGTCTGCAAAGCGCCGAATATCGGACAGGAAATCACCGTAAATGAAACACCATATACCGTAAAGGCATATGGAACGATTTATGCGCTGGATTTCACGAATACATCCGGTGACCACGAGAAAGATAACCTCCAGCCGTATCATACCCTGCTGGCAAAAGGCTTGCAGGATATAGGAAAGGGCGATGAGAAGGTTAAGGCTTACGTCGGAAGCAATAAGTTTGGAGGCAAGATCTACACATACGGATATGAGGCGACTCCGATTGGTACAATCAACGGCTGGGATGAGTTGGATGACACGCATACTTATTATTCCAGAACAATGATAAGGATGGACGATTACATGGCAAACACCATTCATGTCAGAGCGTTTGTTGTTACAAATAATGATGAATTTATTTACAGTGAAGATATTGTGGCAGTTTCTGTGGCAGAAATCGCTGATTATCTGTATCAAAACAGTATGTCAAAGAATAAAGCCGCACACGATTACCTGTATGACAAGATTCTGCACAATTCTATTTTGTCAGAAGGGGACAATAAGTTTTACCGTCCAAATCCGATTGTTGAATACGGTTGGAACAGCAATCTGTACACCCCGAAAAACGTGTATACGGGAAAAACTGCTTGATAGAATGACAGGCAGGAAAGCCGGCGCTTATCTTATAAGGTACGCGTAAAAGTAAAAGCGCATCCTGCAGAAAACAGAAATATAAAGAGCTGATGCGTTATAATATGCTCCCTTCTAAGTAGTAAGTGATTTTCATTTCTTCACTGGTCTACCTGGAAGGGAGCATATCAGTTCGAGCTTTCAATTATTACATAAATGGCAGCCGGAGGTGGAAAGAATGTTAAAAATTGGTTCCCATGTAGGCATGGGTGGAAAAGAAATGCTGTTAGGTTCTGCAAAGGAGGCAGAGTCTTATGGCGCCAATGTTTTTATGGCATATACAGGCGCGCCGCAGAATACGCGCAGAAAAGAGATCTCAGAATTAAAAATTGAGGAAGCCTGGGCTTATATGGAGGAGCATGAAATATTAGAGATTGTGATTCATGCGCCTTATATTATCAATCTTGCAAACACCGTCAAGCCGGAAACGTTTGATTTGGCAAAACAGTTTCTGGAATCAGAACTGGAGCGGACAAGTGCGATGAAAAGCAACGTGATGGTGCTGCATCCGGGTTCGCACGTGGGCGCCGGCGTTGACGCCGGAATTGCGCAGATTGTAAAGGGAATCAATGAAGTGCTGACGAAAGATACCAAGGCAGTGATTGCATTGGAAACGATGGCGGGAAAAGGAGCGGAAATTGGCAGAAGTTTTGAAGAACTGGCGCGCATTTATGATGGCGTCGCCTATAATGACAAACTGCGTGTCTGTTTTGATACCTGTCATGTAAATGATGCAGGATACGATCTGGTGCATGACCTGAGCGGCGTTCTGACGCAGTTTGACAAAATTCTTGGCTTAGATCAGATTGCGGTCTTTCATATCAACGACAGTAAAAATCCATGTGGCGCATCCAAAGACAGACACGAAAATTTTGGATTTGGAACTATCGGATATGATACGCTTCGTGAAATTGTATATTTAAAGGAATTTGAGGATATTCCAAAGATTTTGGAAACGCCGTATGTCAAAGATCCTGAAAATGCAAAGAAATCTTATCCGCCATACAGGCATGAAATCGAAATGATTCAAAGCGGACAGTTTGACCCGGATTTGCAAAACAAAATTTTACAGGACTATGGAGTGGCTGTTTCAAATAAATAGCGCACAGGAAAAGAGAGTGAAAAATGGAAAATTTTATTTATAGTCTGAACGCTACTGTACCGGTGTTTTTGGTGATTGTCGGTGGCTATCTGTTAAAAAAAATCGGCTGGATTAACGATGGATTTATTGCAACGGCAAATAAACTGAATTTTACAATTACTTTGCCGGCGTTGTTGATTCAGGATATGATGGCGACAGATTTTTTACATTTATGGGACACTGAGTATGTTTTATTCTGCGCAGGAGTTACGACCATATCGTTTTTTGGAACATGGGCTGTTTCCAAAGCGGTGCTCAGAGATAAAAATCTTGTGGGAGAGTTTGTCCAGGGGTCTTTTCGCAGCAGCGCCGCAATCCTCGGCACGGCGTTTATTTTAAATATTTATGGAACTACCGGGCTGGTTCCGCTCATGATTATCGGAGCCGTACCTCTGTATAATATTTATTCCGTACTTCTTTTGACGGCGGAATGTCCGCAGGAAGACATAATTCAGGAAAAGACGATGGTCAGGACGCTCAAGGCGACTGCAACAAATCCGATTATTATCGGCATCTTAATTGGCCTTGTTTTTTCTGTTTTTAAAGTAGACCTTCCAAAAATTTTGGATGTGACCATTCAAAATTTTGCGCGTTTATCCACACCGCTTGCGCTGCTTGCCATCGGTGGAAGTTTTGAGTTTGGAAAAGCGCTGAAACGGGTTAAACCGGCGATTGCTGCAACGATGATTAAACTGTTGGGCTGGGCAGTTTTATTCCTGCCGCTGGCAGTCCTGTGTGGCTATCGGGATGAAAAACTGATGGCAATTATCATTATGCTTTGTTCGCCGACGACGCCAAGCTGTTATATCATGGCGAAAAATATGAAATTTGAGGGAACGCTGACCAGTTCCATTATTGTTCTTGCGACCATGTGTTCTGCATTTACATTGACAATGGTGATTTTTGTCGTAAAATCATTTGGATATCTGTAGTTTCAAAGGAAAAAGCGCTGAGAAATAAGAAAGAGAGAAACTGATGAAAAAAGATTTTTTTCAGAAATACTTTAAGCATAAAAAGGAGGTAAACGACGATGCTGAATCCGGTAATTATATTTAAAATGAAAGAATTGCTTGAAAAATTTCAAAAGAATCATCCGAAGGTGATGCCGTTTCTTCGGGCGGTTGGTCAAAAGGGGGTTACAGAGGGAACAATTATTGAGGCAAAGATTATTTTCCCGGATGAAACACAAATGATTACCAACATTCAGATTAATGAGGAAGATTTGGAATTAATCCGCACTTATAATGAACTCTGAATCAATGATAGATTCCGTTCTCATACGTGCGCGGGAAATCCCACATCAGTGGGAAACTGCGTTCTCATATAGGTGCGGGAAATCTCACATCAGTGGGAAACTGTGTTCTCATATATGCGCGGGAAATCCCACATCAGTGGAAAACTGCGGGCGGATATTGCAGTGAAGTGTAAAAAATGTATTGACATCTATTTTGATTTATAGTATCATATTTTTTGCGTGTGAAACGCACAGACAATGCGCGAGTGGCTCAGTGGTGGAGCACCTCCTTGCCAAGGAGGGGGTCGCGGGTTCGATCCCCGTCTCGCGCTTTTTTTATTTGATAGGAAACTGCTTTGCAATTCCTATCAAATGAATGTTCTGCCTGTAAATAAGGAAAACGGAACTGCAAAACTGTTCGAAAAAAGGATAGCGTGGCTGCTATTCTTTTTTTGCCCAATTGCTCTAATCGCAGGGTCTAAAATTTAATTCATATTCCTCTTTTAAATTTCCCTAAAATTTTATATAATGAGGATATAGGTTTAGGAACGGAATTAAAACAAAGGAATATGGACAGAAAACAGAAGGAGGTACCGAGATGTATCCGGTTATTACAATTGGCAGAGAGTTTGGAAGCGGCGGTCATGATATTGGAAAGGCGGTAGCAGAGCGGCTGGGCGTTCCTTTCTATGACAGCGCAATCATGCAGCAGGTGGCAGAGCAGAGCGGCTATGCGCAGGAATTTATCAATGTACATGGCGAATACACGACAGGAATGGACCGGTGGTTTTCCGGCTCGGTTTTCCCGATGAATTATTTTGGAACTCCGCAGGATCAGATTTTTTCTATTCAGTCCAGGATTATTCAGGATTGTGCAAAAAAAGGAAGCTGTGTGATTGTCGGACGCTGCGCAGACTATATTTTAAACAGAGCCGGCATTGAAACGCTGAATATTTTTATTCATGCAGACAAAGAGAGCAGGGCGGCAAGAGTATTAGACCGGGAGAAAGATGTTCCTGAGGACGTGGAAAAATTTTTGGAAAGGAAGGATAAAGGGCGAAGAGCTTATTATCGTTACTATACTGACCGGATTTGGGGAAGCTATGAAAATTATCACTTAAATCTTGATAGTGGTTTTCTCGGTGAGGAAAACTGTGTCGACTTGATTGTTGATATCGTGAAAAAACTGTATCAGAATCCGTGAGATTGTTCTGACTCAGATATGTAAGTAATCTTTTTCATACGAAAAAGAAAAATATAAAGGAGGATATTATATGAAAGGGTTACAAAAATTGTGCGCAGTTGTCTGCGCCATTGCACTTGTCATCAGTTCGTTTGCTGGTTATGACACATTGACAAAAGGTGCAGATGTCAATTATGATTCACTGAAATGGGTGGCAGTAAATGGAGCTGCGGATTTAGCCGTGGCAGCTCAGGAAGATTTTACTTTTCAAAGTGTAAATCAATTGGGTGATGGAAGACTGGAGATTATACCGCAGGTCGGCGAACCGGGTGGAACTTATCCAATCTGGCCGAATTTTTCAAATCCGACCTTGAATGGAAAACCAATGACAGCTATTGATGGAGCGGGAATTTTTATTCCTTTGACTGACTTAGTCAAAGATTCTTACAACGTCTATGAGGCGGCAGATAATTTCAATAATCAGTTTCATATCATTATCCGGTATGGAAATGTCTCTTCGTCCGGAGGCGGCGCAGGAGGCAATGAGAGCACCGGTAGTGGAGAGAAACCATCCGATTCAGGGACGCCGCAGACGACAAAGCCGGGTGCGTCTGTAGAAGGGACGAGCACGCCTCCTGCATCAGCGCTTCCGAAAAAAGCGGAAGGATTAAATCCGCAGGTAAAGACAGATACGGCAAGTATTGACAATGCGGTGCTGCTGGCGTGGGCAAGCGTAATGGAATCGGCAAATCCGAATTATGATGCATCCGTCTACACTTACAACTGCTATGTTTATAAAGACGGGACATTGATGACAAAAGTCTGCAATGTGACGAATGGATGTATTTTAGGCGGACTCTCTGCCGGTACGTATGGTTTTGAGGTAGCGGCTGTCAATGCAATGGGCGAGGGACCAAAGTCTGAAAGGGCAAGCGCAACGGTTACCGGGTTCCAATTAAATTATACGCCAAAGGCAGAATATCCCGGACCGAAAATTCCTGCAGGATTTGTGATTGTTTCTGCTGATTCGCAATTTCAGTCTGATACGCCGGAAACAGAACAGATCAATACTCTGCATCTGGCGTGGGCGGCGTCAAATGCTGACGCCAAGGCGCCATCCTATGATTTAACGGTAACGGGATACAATGTATATGTGTTTGATGCAGATACCGGAAAGCCATACCGGAAAGTTCATGTTGATGGAATTGCATCAAACACGGCAGTTCTGAAAAGTGTTTCAAAGGGAAAATATGTGGCGTTTGTTACTGCAGTCAATGCAAACGGAGAGTCAGGAATGGCAGCTCCGGGATTAACACTCGCTTCCTCAGTCGAAATTGACGGAGATGTTTTTGATAACGCGCAGGACTTTGATTATCCGGACGCTCCGGCGCTCCCGGAAGGATTAGAAATTCACGGCCAAAGCGACGGTTTAGGAGAGGGATTTAATGTTGCGTGGGCCGGAACTGCAGATTTGACCGGAATCCGTATCAATATATTTGTGGACGGAGTCTGTGTGAAGTCAGGAGTTGAAAACGGATATCAGGAAACGAGACTTGCGCCGGGCACTTATGAAGTGTCTGTTACGGCTCAATATATTTCTAATAACGTAGAATGTGTTCCATATACGAAAAAGATAACGATTGCAGGTTCGGGAACAAGCGTTCCGGAGGAGATCCGGGACAGTTCTTACAGCGCTTATGAAAAACCGGAGGGACCTTCCGAAAATCCGGAGACAGGTGAAACAGTGGATCCGACAACGGAGGAAACAGAAAAGCAGCCGGACAATCCTGCAACGGAGGAAACGGAAAAGCAGCCGGACAATCCTGCAACGGAGGAGACAGAAAAGCAGCCGGATAATCCTGCAACGGAGGAGACAGAAGGGCAGCCGGACAATCCGACAATGGAGGAAACGCAAGCGCAGCCGACCAATCCGGCAACGGAAAAACCGACAGCGCCATCCGGTGGTGAGACCACGAAGCAGTTGCCAGACCGGCAGAACAATGCATCCGGAAATACAACTGTGGGCGCAGGTGGAAACGGTAATATTACAAGTTCATTGGCAGACAATGGAACAGTTCCAAAGGCTGTGATTAAAAAAATTGCTGCAAAGAAACGTTCTGCGAAAAAGATTCGTGTAACAGTAAAGAAACTGAATGGTATCAATGGATATCAGGCAAAAGTTTATGCTTCAAAAAAGAATGCAAAAACGAATAAAAAAGCAATTGCGAAAAAAACATTCAAGAAAAATACGACAAAACTTACAATTCGTGGAAACAAATTGAAAAACAAACGGAAACTTTTTGTTCGTATTCGCGCTTATAAGATTGTCAGTGGAAAGAAAAAGTTTGGAGCATGGAGTACAGTAAAGAAAGTGAAAGTAAAATAGAGATGGAAAAACTTTCTCAAGGAGGCATACGGTGAGAATTTCAACAAAGGGACAGTATGCTTTGAGAGTTATGATTGATTTGGCGGTAAACGCCGGACAGGGATATATTTCTCTCAAAGATGTTGCGACCCGGCAGGATATATCAATGAAATATTTGGAGTCGATTGTCTCCAATCTGCATAAAGGTGGTTTTGTATCGAGTCTTCGGGGAAAGAGCGGCGGATATCAATTAACCAGAGAACCCGCCGGGTATACGATTGGTTCCATCTTGAAATTGGCGGAAGGCAGTCTGGCGCCGGTCTCCTGCTTAGAAGAAGGCGCAGGAAACTGTGATAAAGCCGAAAATTGTATGACGCTTCCGTTGTGGAAAAAACTGGATTCCATTATTGATGAATATTTGGAAAGTATTACACTACAAGATTTAATTGACGGAAAAGAAGTCTAAAAAAGAGGCTGCTGCTTTCATGAATCAGAATTCGTGAAAGCGGCGGCCTCTTAAAAAATGTTGATTTTTATTATTTAAATTGATGTGCGCCGATTTGAAGACGGCATCCACTGACATATCTGGAAAAGAATAAATAGCCGGACATGTTGATGTCGCCATTGCTTAATGTAACTGTCTTACTGCCGTTCAGCGCTTCCTGTGCCGCGCGGATACAGGATCTCTGTAAACTTCCGCGGTCGTATTTCTGTAATGCAGACGCCAATGCGCCGCTGCGGGCAGGCGTATATTGTCCCGGCTGGTATACAACGCGGGAAAGGGAACCCGGAAACAGACTGGAAGCAACTCTGTTTGTCGTCACAATGCCAACTGCTTTCTGTCCTGCATAACTTTCGCCGCGCGCTTCACAATAAATCAGAGAAGAAAGCAGGCGGAGTTCGCTGTCCGTATATTTGTTTTCCACGTTTACGGTCACTTTGGCAAAAACTTCATTTGTTTCCTTAGATGCAACAGTAATCGTAGTGGAACCGGCTTTCAGCCCGGAAATCACCCCTTTTTTGGAAACCTTTGCAACTTTAGAATGATTGATTGAGTAATCATATTTTCTCAAAGATTTGTTTGAGATATGCAGTACTTTTTTCAATTTCAGTTGATTATTTACTTTTAAATTAGTCTTTTTTCGAATAATGCCGTGTTTTTTTGCTGCTTTATCTGATTTTGTACTCTGCTGACTGCTTTTTGTGGAAGCAGTGGTGACTTCCGTAATCACGGATGATTCTTCCTGCGCATATACCATAATACTACTTGATACGCATAAACCAAATACAAAGATAAGCAGCGTGATAATTTGACGTTTCAAAATAACCTCCATATATTACACAAATGTTACAAAAATTGCGTGTACATAAGATAATGCCAAACTTTTTGTAATTTGTCAAGTGATTTTTTGTAATAAATGAAACGATTTCATGTAATATTTTTTAAATAGAATAAAAAAATGACGAAAAAAAGGAGTTTCTACTATATAATAGGTATCAAATATGAAATCAGTTAATTTCGAAAATACGATGAAAAAATATTTACAAAATAATCAGAGTATTATATAATTCCTAGTGAAATAATAGGAATAAGAAACTTTAAAATGATATAGGAGGAAAGAGTTATGTATATTTACGCGGATTGGGCTGCGACAGCGCCGATGAGTCAGACGGCAATCCATGCGATGGAAGATATTATGGAAAATGTTTATGGAAATCCTTCCAGTCTCCACCGCATCGGACAAAAAGCCGCAGAGTATTTATTACAGGCGAGAATGGATGCTGCAGAGGCGATTGGCGCTGACTTCAAAGATATTTATTTTACGTCGGGTGGAAGCGAGGCGGACAATCAGGCGTTGGTGTCTGCGGCACAATTTGGTAAAATTCGGGGAAAGACGCAGATTATATCCACGACGATTGAACATCACGCAATCCTGCACACCTTAAATAAATTAAAAAAAGAAGGATTCGAGATTACGCTGGTTGATGTGGAACCGAACGGAATTGTAGATGCAAAAAAAATCGAAGATGCAATTTCAGAAAAAACGGCTTTGGTTACGGTAATGTTTGCAAACAATGAGATTGGTACGATTCAGCCGATTCGGGAAATCGGTGAAATCTGTAAAAAGCATCAGGTGGTCTTTCATACAGACGCAGTTCAGGCGGTGGGACATGTTCCGATTAATGTGAAGGAGATGAATATTGATATGCTCTCTCTATCCGGTCATAAGTTCCGGGGGCCGAAGGGCGTCGGCATCTTGTATGCGAATAAGAAAGTTCCATTGACTAATATCATTGAGGGCGGCGCACAGGAGCGTGGAAAGCGTGCGGGCACAGAAAATCTCGCAGCGATTGTCGGTATGGTGGCGGCGCTCAAAGAGACGGTGACCAATCTGGAAGAGCGCGCGCAGAAAACAGCGGCTTTGAGAGACCGTTTGATTCAAGGACTGAGTACGATAGAACATTCCGCTTTAAATGGAGATGCAAAAAAGAGGCTTCCGGGGAATGTCAATTTCTGTTTTGAGGGAATTGAGGGAGAATCTCTTCTATTATTATTAGACCATAAGAATATCGCAGCTTCTTCAGGGTCTGCATGTACTTCCGGTTCCCTGGATCCGAGTCATGTGCTTTTGGCGATTGGGAGGCCGCATGAAGTGGCGCATGGTTCCCTTCGACTGACCTTTACAGAAGACTTGACCGAAGAAGATATCGATTATATGATCAAAACTACGAAAGAAGTGGTGGAATATCTAAGAGGAATGTCACCGGTATGGGATGAACTTCAGAAAGGAGAATTAAAGCATGTTATATAGTGAAAAGGTAATGGATCATTTTATGAATCCTCGGAATGTAGGTGAAATTGAAGACGCAGACGGCGTCGGAGAAGTAGGAAACGCCAAGTGCGGCGACATCATGAGAATGTATCTGAAAATAGACAACAATATCATTACCGACGTGAAGTTTAAGACCTTTGGATGCGGCTCAGCGATTGCCAGCAGTTCGATGGCAACGGAACTGATTAAGGGAAAATCTGTGGACGAGGCGCTCGAGCTCACAAACAAAGCGGTGACCGAGGCGCTCGACGGACTTCCGGCACACAAACTGCACTGTTCCGTGCTTGCAGAGGAAGCGATTAAGGCGGCTTTGGATGATTTTTACAAGAAATATCCAAATGGAAAATAATCAATGCGTTTTGATATCAGGAAAGCAAAGGAAAAGTTTTTATGATTAAAGATATTCAAGAGAAAATTCTTCAGCTTAAGAAAGAAAAAGATATTTGCATTTTGGCGCACTGTTATCAGAATCCGGAAATTCTGGAAGTGGCGGATTTTACCGGAGACAGTTATGCGCTCGCCGTCAAAGCGGCGCAGGTGACTGCAGGGACTGTAATCATGTGCGGCGTCCGCTTTATGGCTGAAACA
Organism: uncultured Lachnospiraceae bacterium; assembly: GCA_947624875.1. Lineage (GTDB taxonomy): Bacteria > Bacillota > Clostridia > Lachnospirales > Lachnospiraceae > Eubacterium_G. The sequence continues at coordinate 6,144 of CANQMA010000026.1, read as the reverse complement.
GTAAAAATACTTTCTCCGGATAAAAAAGTGATTCTGTCGCATCCGGATGCAGGATGTCCGATGGCGGAACAGCTGGATAAAGACCTGGTGATACAGGCAAAGGCGCAGCTGCCGGATTACACGGTTGTGGCGTATGTCAACACAACGACAGATTTGAAAACGGTCTGCGATGTCTGTGTGACATCCTCTTCGGCAGTGACAATCTGTAAAAATATTGAAAATGATAAAATTCTGTTTCTGCCTGATCCGCAGTTGGGAAACTGGACAGCCTCCCAGATTCCTGAAAAGACATTTAAAATTTTGGGAGCAGGATGCCCGACGCACTGCCAGATGACAAAAAAAGATGTAGAAAAAGCAAAGGCGGCGCACCCGAACGCATTGCTTCTGGTTCATCCGGAATGCCGGGAAGATGTGACCAAAGAGGCTGATTATGCAGGTTCTACGACGGGCATTATGAATTATGCAAAAAGCAGTACGGCAAAAGAATTTATCATCGGCACGGAAAACAGTATCACGACACATCTTCAGATGGAGTGTCCGGATAAGAAGTTTTATCCGCTGTCAAAAGAGTGTATCTGCCCGAATATGAAACTGACAACACTGGTGGATGTGCTGGATTGCTGCAAGGGTACCGGCGGAGAGGAAATTGTGCTGGAACCGGAGACGGCAGAGCGGGCAAAAAAATGTATTGACGAGATGATTCGGTTAGGATAGAATGCAGGTAAATATATTTCTTTTGGGTAATGCCAAAATGATGAGTTTGAGAAACGAAATGGACATGGTATCATGCCCATTTCGTGCGTTTTAGGAGGAAAAAATGAGTAAAGCGTTAATTGCCATGAGCGGCGGTGTGGATAGTAGTGTTGCGGCCGTATTGATGAAAGAACAGGGTTATGAGCCGATTGGCGTAACGATGAAACTTTATGATAATGAAGATATTCAGATTTCCCGGGAAAAAACATGCTGTTCTCTCAGTGATGTTGAAGATGCGAGAACGGTTGCGTTAAAGGTTGGGTTTCCGTATTATGTATTCAATTTTAAAGCCGAGTTTCAGGAAAAAGTAATTCGCAAGTTTGTCGAGAGTTACAGGGAAGGCAGAACGCCGAATCCCTGTATCGACTGTAACCGTTATCTGAAATTTGCAGAACTTTACCGCAGGGCAAAAGAACTCGGCTGCGAATATATTGTTACCGGGCACTATGCCAGAATCCGTTACAATGAAGCGGCGCAGAAATATGAACTGCTGAAAGGTGTGGATGAAGCAAAAGACCAGAGTTATGTGCTTTATCATCTGACGCAGGAACAGCTTGCGCGCACAAAGTTTCCGCTCGGTGAATTTACAAAAGAAGAAATTCGCAAAAAAGCGCAGGAAGCCGGACTGCTCAATGCAGATAAGCATGACAGTCAGGATATCTGCTTTATACCGGATGGAAATCACAAGAAATTTATTGAGGGATATACCGGTCAAAAAGCGGGAACCGGAAATTTTGTGGACATTAACGGAAAAGTGGTAGGAACCCAACAGGGCTACTATCGATATACGGTTGGTCAGCGCAAAGGGGTTCAGGTAAAACGGGAAGGAAAAAATTACGTTCTCGAAATCCGGGCGGAGACGAATGAAGTTGTCATAGGAAGAAACAAAGATTTGTTTCGGTCAAAACTGATTGCCGATGATTTTCATTGGATTTGCGGGGAAGAGCCAAAACAGCCTGTGAATGTTACAGCGAGAACGAGATACCATCAGACATTGGCGGCGGCAACAGCGGCAGTACTGGAAGACGGCCGTGTCTGCGTGGCTTTTGAAGAGCCGCAGAGAGCGATTACAAAAGGGCAGTCGGTAGTCCTGTATGACGGAGAAGTCGTGCTGGGCGGAGGGACGATTGCGCAGGTTTTATAAAAAAAATAAAAAACATTAAAAACCTATTGACATTGTAGGTAATCAATGGTAATATCTGTATTAACAATTAAAACCTATTAAACATATATGAATTATAAGGAGGAGGAAAAATGGCAGATATTAAGAAAAATGCATCAGAACTGATTGGAGCGACTCCATTAGTGGAGGTTGGAAATTATTCAGAAAAAGAAAACGTTACCGATGCAAAGATTTTGGTAAAGCTGGAATATCTGAATCCGGCAGGTTCCGTAAAAGACAGAATTGCATTGGCAATGATTGAGGAGGCAGAGCAGTCCGGAAAGATTCAGCCGGGCGCTACGATTATTGAACCGACTTCAGGAAATACGGGAATTGGTATCGCAGCGATTGCAGCAGCCAAAGGATATAAAGTAGTGATCACACTTCCGGAAACCATGTCCGTTGAGAGAAGAAATATTATGAAAGCCTATGGCGCAGAACTGATTCTTACCGACGGCGCGAAAGGAATGAAGGGCGCAATAGAAAAAGCGAATGAAATTAATGCAGAAACGCCGAATTCCATTATTTTAGGACAGTTTGTAAATCCGGCAAATCCGAAGGTACACAAGGAAACAACCGGACCGGAAATCTGGAATGATACCGATGGAAAGGTAGACATTTTTGTTGCAGGCGTTGGTACCGGCGGAACGATTACCGGCGTAGGCGAGTATCTGAAAGAGAAGAATCCAAACGTACAAATCGTAGCGGTGGAACCGGCGGGAAGCCCGGTACTTTCAAAGGGAACCGCCGGCGCGCATAAGATTCAGGGAATCGGCGCAGGATTTGTTCCGGAAGTATTAAATACAAAGATTTATGACGAAATCATTGCTGTTGAAAATGAAGACGCCTTTGAGACCGGCAAAAAAATTGCAGCAGACGAAGGCATTTTAGTTGGAATTTCATCAGGCGCGGCGCTCTATGCGGCCACACTGCTGGCAAAGAGACCGGAAAATAAAGGAAAGACCATTGTGGCTCTGCTTCCGGATTCCGGCGACCGGTATTATTCGACTGCTTTATTTTCATAAAATATGGAAGGAGAAAACTTATGAGCGAAAGAAAATATAAATTTGAAACATTACAGCTTCATGTGGGACAGGAAACTCCGGACCCGGCTACGGATTCCCGCGCTGTCCCGATTTACCAGACAACATCTTATGTATTTCACAATTCAGAACACGCCGCAGCGCGTTTTGGACTGGCAGACGCCGGCAATATTTACGGCAGACTGACCAATTCCACCCAGGGCGTTTTTGAGGACAGAATTGCAAAATTAGAGGGCGGCGTGGCCGGTCTTGCAGTTTCTTCCGGGGCGGCGGCAATCACTTATACGATTCAGGCGCTGGCGCGCAAAGGAGAGCATATTGTAGCGCAGAAGACCATCTACGGCGGAACATCAAATCTGCTGGCGCACACGCTTCCGAATTATGGGATTGACACGACCTTTGTAGATGCGCACAATCTAAAAGAAGTGGAGGACGCCATCCGGGAAAACACAAAAGCTGTTTATCTGGAAACGCTTGGAAATCCAAACAGTGATATTCCGGATCTTGATGCGATTGCCGAAATTGCCCATAGACATGGACTTCCGGTTGTTGTAGACAATACCTTCGGTACGCCGTATTTAATTCGCCCGATTGAACATGGCGCTGATATTGTCGTTCATTCTGCAACAAAATTTATCGGCGGTCATGGTACTTCTCTGGGCGGCGTCATTGTCGACGGCGGTACTTTTGACTGGGCAAAAAGCGGAAAATATCCGGGCATTTCCGAGCCAAATCCGAGTTATCATGGCGTAAGATTTACGGAGGCAGCCGGCCCGGCGGCATTTGTCACTTATATCAGAGCGATTCTGCTCCGCGATACCGGAGCCTGCATTTCCCCGTTTAACGCATTTTTGTTATTGCAGGGTACGGAGACGTTATCTCTCCGGATTGAGCGCCATAACGAGAATACAAAAAAAGTAGTGGAATATCTTGCAAATCACCCTCTGGTGGAAAAGGTCAATCACCCATCGCTGCCGGATCATGCAGATCATGCGCTGTATCAGAAGTATTTCCCAAATGGCGGAGCAAGCATTTTTACGTTTGAAATTAAGGGAGGACAAAAAGAGGCGCATCAGTTTATCGACCATCTGCAGCTGTTCTCACTGCTTGCAAACGTCGCGGATGCAAAATCTCTCGTGATTCATCCGGCAACGACGACGCACAGCCAGTGCACGGAGGAAGAACTTCAAGACCAAAACATCTATCCGAATACGATCCGCCTTTCCATCGGCATTGAAAATATCGATGATATTATCGAGGATTTGGACGAAGCGTTCAAGGCGGTTCAGTAAAAAATGGTTTTGGTGTTTTCAGTTACTGTCAAAAATAAAAGCAAATGATATGAAAGAGCCTCTTTGGAGGCTCTTTTAGTTTGTAATAAAAAAAGAGGAATTGAATAAAAAAATTGACACCTTTTTGCGTATGTTCAGTTGTGGTATATTTATTTTATCTGAACGCCTGATACGATGCAATTATTGGACCATGGGATAGGTGAGAAAATGGTTTGATAAATGTTGAAAGGGTTAGAAAATGATAGGAGGAAAAATTTATGAATCGTATCAAAAGAGTTTTAGCAACAGCGTTAACAATACTTCTTGTTGTAACAATGATGCCATTTGCGCCAACACAAGTATTTGCTGCGAAAAAAATGAAACTCAGCAAAAAGAAAATCACGCTTACCGTCGGTAAGAAAAAGACGTTAAAGGTGAAAAATAAGCCGAAAAACGTAAAAGTGAAGTGGAAATCTAAAAACAAAAAGATTGCAAAGGTTTCCAAAAAGGGTGTTGTAAGAGCAAAAAAAGCAGGAAGAACAACCATTATTGCAAAAGTAGGAAAGAAAACATTCCGGTGCAGAGTTATTGTAAAAAAGAAATCCACGCCGGTAACAAGAGATGACGTGGCAGCCGGTCAAAATCCGGAAAATGCTGCAACGACGCTGAAGCCGACTGCTGAAGCACCGGCTGTAACTACCGCACAGCCGACAAAACCTGTGCAGGTGCAGACGACGTCCGCAGCAGAAGCAGCGACACAGGAAGCGCCGTCTGTAACACCGTCCAATCCGGCAGAAAATCCGGCAGAGACCACGACACCGTCCAATCCGGCAGAAAATCCAACAGAGACTACAATCCAGTCTAATCCGGAGCCGGAAGAACCTACGACACCGTCCAATCCGGTAGAAAATCCAACAGAGACTACAATCCAGTCCAATCCGGAGCCGGAAGAACCTACGACACCGTCTAAACCGAAAGAGACTACGACACCGTCCAAACCGGAAGAACCTACGACACAGTCCAAACCGGCAGAGACTACAACACAGTCCAAACCGGCAGAGACTACAACGGACTCCAAAATCGTAACACTGCCGGATGTAGCGGGACTGACATATTCCGGAAATGCAGACTATCCGTACCGCTTTGCATGGGCGCCGGTAGATGAGGCGGAAGGATATCATGTGTATGTGAACAACACTCGAATTGCCGATGTGATTGTCACTTATATGGATATTGATTCCTCTTATTTCCCGACGGCAGGCACGTATACAATCGGGGTACAGGCATTTGCCAAAGATGCAGTGTCAAAAGTTTCCACCATTTCATTTGAGGTGAAAGAAAGCGAACAGACGTCAGCCGAAGACAGTTCGGTGAATCCGCCTAAGCCTTCTGAAACGGAGACGAAAAATCAGGGACAGACGGATATTTATGCCGACGTACCGTTTTTAGCAGACGGTGCAAGGAACGGAGCGCTCAATAATACTTATAAAGCGGTTGTTACGTCCGGTGACATTCAGCCGAATAATATTCAGGAATTTCAGGGGATTGTGGCAATCCACAATATTTTAAAAGACGCTGACATCGGAACGGTTACGGTCAATGGAAAACCGAGTACGGGGAAAGTAGATGGAGCAGGCGTATTTATCAATATCGACGATTTGACCCTGACAGACAACGAGGTAAAAATTTACACAACATCAGGAGCGGAGAAGGGCGTAATCCGCATTTACAATGCAAAAGCAGGAGGCGGTTCCGTGCAGCCTTCATCAGCAGCTCCGCAGGAAAGTGAGCAGCAGCCTTCTGAAACGGAAACGAAAAATCAGGGACAGACGGATATCTATGCCGACGTACCGTTTTTAGCAGACGGTGCAAGGAACGGAGCGCTCAATAATACTTATAAAGCGGTTGTTACGTC
>CANQMA010000025.1 GCA_947624875.1 uncultured Lachnospiraceae bacterium | reverse complement strand
GGAACAATATTTTGATACGGTAATTGAAATGAAAGATTAAAAAGGGAAATCGGTCTGTAAAAAAGATAAAGTAAAAACGTTTCTTTTTTATTCTCACTCGTCCTGAATCTTTCAAGATTTTACAGATATATTTGGCAGTTTTGACAAAAGAATATATGTAATTTATTTCATGTACCAAGATACAAAACCTGAAAAACAATTGTTCCATTCTTGGGTTTTAAGTAACGAATTGAGGAAAGGATTCAACAATGAAAATAATTAAGTATGAAGAAAAATATCGTGACGATATGATTTTTATGGTATTGGAAGCAAAAAATGCCCTGGGACGTGTTCCGAGGCTCAATGAGGATTTGCTGGACATTCAGAAAAGTTACTTGGAAGTCGGCGATATGTTTTGGCTGGCGATTGACGATAATGACAGGGTGATTGGAAGCATCGGATATAATTCTATCAAAGATACAGATGAGGTTTGGCTGCATAGACTGTATGTAAAGTATAACCTGAAACGACAAGGGATAGGAAGCGCATTGCTGGAAACAGCAGAGCAGTATCTTCATCAGCAGGGAAAGAAAGTTGTAAAGATTCATTTGGGAGGAAACGGTTTTGAGGAGTCAAGATGTTTTTATCCCAAGCATGGTTATGTAGAATATCAGGAACGTTATATGAAGAAAGAATTGTAAAAACAGCCGTCCGACGTTCGCTGACCAGAATGGCTTGATACGATTATGGAAAAGGGAGCATGAAAATTGAGAAAAGTAGTTTTCTGGGATTTTGACGGAACACTGGTACATTCAGAGCATTTGTGGAGTTCTAACGTATATGAAGCACTGCAATGTGCGGATCAGAATACCGCTATAACATTGAACGAAATCAAGGAATGTATGTCTTCAGGTTTCACATGGCATACGCCGAATGAAGATTATAGCAAGCTGACCGACGAAAAGTGGTGGAAATTTATGAATGAACATATCTATAAAAGTTATGTTCGTCTTGGTGTGGAAAAGGAGATTGCCAGACACGCGCTTCAAAAAGTAAGACCGCTAATCAAACGAAAGAAGAATTACCATGTGTACGGCGATGTGCAAAATACATTGGCAGAATTAAATGCAAAGGGAATTATCAATGCAATTCTTTCAAATAATTATCCTGATTTGAAAGAGGTGGTAGAAAAATTGAACTTATTACATTATTTTGACAGCGTTATCGTTTCGTCACTAGAAGGATATGACAAACCAAGAAAAGAACTCTTTGAGATTGCAAAAAGCAGATATCCCAATTCAAAATATTATATGATTGGCGACAGCATTCATGCCGATATTGCTGGCGGACATACCGCAGGCATGACGACCGTTTTGGTTCATCATGGATATAGTGAAGAAGCCGATTATTGTTTTGAGAATGTAAAAGAAATTTTAAACATATTTCAATGATACAATTATATGGTATAATTAATTTGTCAGTACTTTCGAAACACTTTACATGTCAATTTGATCGGATTTGCAAAAAATACATGTAATTCAATTTGATTTCTCATGGTTTTCGCAAGATTTTACATGTCAATTTGAGCGGATTTGCAAAAAATGCATGTAATTTAATTTGATTTCTCATGGTTTTCGCAAGAATTTACATGTCAATTTGAGCGGATTTGCAAAAAATACATGTAATTCAATTTGATTTCTCATGGTTTTCGCAAAAATTTACATGTCAATTAGGCAGGATTTGCAAAAAATGCATGTAAATTCATTTGAAATGTCGGGACTTCCGCAAGAATTTACATGTCAATTGGGCAGGATTTGCAAAAAATACATGTAATTCAATTTGAATTGCCATGGTTTCCGCAAGAATTTACATATCAATCGGACAGAAATTGCAAAAAATACATGTAAATTCATTTGAAATGTCGGGACTTCCGCAAAAATTTACATGTCAATTGGGCAGGATTTGCAAAAAATGCATGTAATTCAATTTGAATTGCCATGGTTTTCGCAAAATTTTACATGTCAATCGGACAGAAATTGCAAAAAATACATGTAAATTCATTTGATTTGACATGGTTTCCGCAAAATTTTACATGTCAATTAGGCAGAAATTGCAAAAAATACATGTAAATTCATTTGATTTGACATGGTTCCCGCAAGATTTTACATGCCAATCGGACGGAAATTGAAAAAATACATGTAATTTAATAAAAAAATATTAGGAGGAGTTATGAAACAAGAATTAAAACGATTACTAGCCATAGTGCTGAGTCTGAGTATGGTGATTGCTGCGCCGGTGGCAATGCCAAAGCAGTTTGTCGCGCAGGCAGAAGCCGCAGAAACGCAAGCAGAAGTGCAGACAAAAGCCGCAGAAGTGCAGGCAAAAGCCGCAGAAACGCAAGCAGAAGTGCAGACAGAAGCCGCAGAAGTGCAGGCAAAAGCCGCAGGTGCGGTGGGAGAGTCTGTTGTGACAGATTTTTCTTACGACTTTGCTTATACGACAAGAGGCTATGCAGATGGAACCATTCGCATTCATGCAACAGAAGATGGAATCTACAAAGTTTTCTGGGGTGATGAAGATGAAAAGAAATTAGAAAAGGATGGAGTTGCGTATACGCAGATAGCAAATGTGGTCGTAAAAGACAATGAGGGCTCGTATAATCTGGTCAATGATTACACGGCAATTCCGGCGGGAGCAAAGACCGTATTGGTTTACAAAAAAGATCAATTACAGTACGTATATGCCCTGCCTGAGGATAAGATTTTTGAAGAATCCGAAAACTCATATCAATTCGGTTCTCTCTCAGATCCACATTTTGGCAGATACACTTCTGTTTATGAAAGTGATTCCGCAGAGGCATTAAACAGCGCCCTTGAATTTTACAAAGAAAAAGGAGTCAATTTCGTGGCTGTGTCCGGAGATATCACCAGCGTGGGAAGCCAGAAGGAATTGGATGAGTTTAATGCAGTTTTGGAAAAGTATCCGGAGGTTCAGGTACTCACGACAATTGGAAACCATGATTCCAGAACCACTATTTCCAACAGCAACACTTCTGTCTTAGATACCTCTGTCAGCAGATGGTATAATTCTATCAGCAGCACTTATTATACGGTGGACGAAGATGGTACGGTGCATAATAAACTGAACGGTTATCCGATTCTTGCAAACGACGCTTTGGAAAACCCAATTCCTACTTACTACCGGGCCGAAGCAGGCGGAGATCCTTTGGAGACAGAGGTGCCCGGTTTAGATTTTGTGACGGAAGCAGGCGGAAATATTTTTATCTTCTTCCATGAAATTGCGCAGACCGGGGAAACATTTGATGTGGACAAGCTGATTACAACAGGACAGATGGACTGGTTGGAAAAGCAGTTAGAAACTTACAAGGACAGAAATGTATTTTTATATTTTCATTCCTTCCTCTGTGTCAATACTTTAGAAGGTGACGCCACGGATTATCACAATTGTGTGGGGGACTTATTCAATAATGGCGGATACTCTTACGATTTGGATTTCAAAGACACAGTAAAAACTTCATCCGGTTATAATCTGCAGGGTCTATTGACGAAATACGGCAATGTGAATATGCTTTCCGGACATTCACACTGGTCTTATTCCATGCAGAATATTAATCCGCAGTTGAATCTTGGAAAATTAAATGGCGGAAAAGGCGGCACGCTGGTTCATGTTGCCAGTGTCGGCGGCCCCCGGATTATTGGAGAAAATGATAAAAGCAGAACAGAGCTAAACGGCTATGCTGCTGAGGGAACGATGGTGACGGTTTATGACGACTGCATTGTCTATCATTCCGTAGATTTTTATAAAAATCGGTATGAGGCTTACGCTACTTATATTGTTCCTGCCGGAGACAGCGGAACTTATGAACCGGTGAAAAACCCGAATCATGTTGATTCAGATACTGCAATTACCGGTGAGGAATATACAGACATTGAGGATATGACACTCCCTCAGATTTTGAGTTCGGACTATAATCTTACTCTGGGAGCGGCCTATGTTTACAGCAGCAGAGGTTCGCAAAATACGGATGGCGCCTTGACAGACGGAAAGCCTTCCGGACAGTACTGCAGTACAAAAGAAGGAAAGTCGGATGACCAGTATATCGTGATTACGCTCGACGCAGAACAGGATGTTGCCAATTTGGATTATGCGTACCTTCATTTTGTCAATGATCTGACAGACAGCGCGAGCTATCAGATACAGATTTCACAGGATGGTGAAACGTATGAGACCATCGGCGACTATCAAAATATGACATACGAGAATACTACACTACAACTGGATACATCCAAAGTGACGCTGGAAAAATTTAAGTATATCCGATTAAATCTGACGGACGGAGAAAAGAATTACGGATATCAGATTTCAGAAATGGCGCTGATCGGGCATGAAAGAAATCTTACGCCAAATACGGCGGGCAGCGAAAGCCACTTGGATGAAAACGCGCCGATAGACGAATCAGAATTTATCAACACTGATTATAATCTGATTTACACCGCTGATTATACGCAGAGCAGCGTTGGCGGGGAAAATAAAGCAGGAGCATTGACGGATGGTTCGCTGCATGGATTTTTAAATACGGAGCGCAGCAGTTCGGCAAAACAGCAGGAAATTGTCATTGACCTTGGAAAAGGCCAGGTTCAGGAAGTAAGCAATATTGATTACTTTTTACTCTATTGTCAAAATCGGGACACATATGTTACAGAGTTTCAGGTTTCCTTGTCGGAAGATGGAAATACCTATGAGCCGGCAGGCACTTATACCAATGTTGATTTGGATACGAACCATTTTGATCCGGATTTATCGGGAGTGACCATCCGGCAGTTCCGGTATGTGAAATTGGAATGTCTCGACGGGCATACCAATTATGGTTACCAAATCAATGAATTTGCCGTGATTGGAAAAGAACCGTTGGTATTTGAAACGGTAGAGGACCAGTCGTCCTTTGTAGTGGACGCCGAACAAAATCCTGCATTAGGAAAGCCGGTTTATGTATCCTCTACAAGTGAAAATGAAGGAAAAGACCCAACTGTCTTAACCGATGGTAAAACAGATAAGTTCTGGTCATCTATCTGGGACAGTTCATATACATCAGATTACATTGTCGTAGATTTAGGAAGGAATTACCATGCGGCAGATATTGATTCGACACTAATCTGCTATCAAAATGCAAGTACATTTTGTGAAGATTTAAGAATTGAATTTTCTGATACATTTGATGAAGAAAATCCAACAGAGGGATTTTATGAGGTTGCAAAACAGAAAGCAGCCTCATGGGAAGCATTGCAGAGATATGCGGATCCAAATGGTTATGTGCGGACCAAAATTTATGATGCGAAAGACACAGAAGTACGATATGTAAAATTTCAGTTAAACGGGCATAAAAACTGGGGATTCCAGATTAAAGAAATTGCTGTCTTACTGAAGAAGAAATCGATAGAAAACGCAGAAGTGACGATTACTTCACGCCCGTATGAATATACGGGAAATGCGATTATTCCGGATGTAACAGTCGTTTATGAGAACAATACACTGGTGCCAAATGCCGATTATAAATTGGTGTGCAGCAACAATATTAATGCCGGAACCGCCACGGTGGAAGTGCAGGGAATGGGTGCTTATGACGGAAGTATCACCACCGGTTTTGTCATTGCAAAGAAACCAATTAAAGATACTACGATTACCGCCACAGTCAACCAAAACGGTACTGTGACAGTAACAGTAACAAATCCGGAATCCGGGAAAAAAGCGGTACAGGGCGAAGACTATACATACACCACAGTGGATGACGGAGAAGGCAATATTCTTCTGACAGTGACTGCTTCTGAGAAAAACTATACCGGAGTTTATACAGAAATATTAAATAAAAAAGAAACCGATGCAACAACGGAAAGTCCGACAGAGACGACGACAAAAGCGCCGATAGAGACTGCGACCGATGAGACCGGAGAACAGCAGAATGTGATAGAGAATGCGGAAGTGACCATTGCACAGGAACAATATGAATATACAGGAAGCGCGATTATTCCGGATGTAACAGTTGTTTATGGCGACACCACACTGGTACCGGATGTCGATTATACATTGGTGTTTGGCAATAATATTGACGCAGGAACTGCCACGGTGGAAATTCAGGGAATCGGCGACTATTCCGGAAGCGTGACAAAAGAATTTACCATTGCCCCATGTGATATCAGTACCGTGAAGGTAGAAGACTCTAATCTGAAAAAGCATATGGAATATAATGCAAAGGAAAGAACGCCAAACGTTACACTGACTTTGGGCGATTATCAGTTGCAGCCTGCAAAAGATTATATTGTCTCCTATCAAAATAATGTTGATGCGGGAACGGCGCGTTTGATTGTCACAGCATTAAATGAAAACTTCACAGGAAGTCTGACCAGAAGTTTTGTAATCTCAAAGAAACCAATTAAGGATACTACGATTACTGCTACGGTCAATGATAACAATACCGTCACCGTGAAAATAACAAATCCTGAGACCGGGAAAGAAGCGATACAAGGGCAGGATTACACGTATACTGCAGTGAGCGACGGACAGGGAAATATTCTTTTGACTGTGACCGCTTCTGAGAAAAACTATACCGGAGTTTATACAGAAACCCTAAAAGGAAATCAAACGGACAATCAGCAGACGCCACAGGTTTCCACAAAGCCTAAAAAGATTACTGTCAATCAGGTGAAACTGAAGAAAGTTAAAAATATTAAAAAGAGAGCAGTTTCTCTCACATGGAAGAAAATCAAAGGCGTTAAGGGGTACCAAATCCGATATGCCGTAAAGAAAAACATGAAGAAGGCGAAAAAGAAACTGCTGAAGAAAAATGTCAACCGGTATACGCTCAAAAAACTAAAACAGAATAAGACTTATTATATCCAGGTAAGAGCTTATAAGGTTAGCGGGAAAAAGAAATATTATGGAAAATGGAGTAAAAAGAAAAAGATTAAAATCAAAATAGTTTAACTGAGGAGATGATTGTATGGGAGATATCATATTTAAAGGAATCAAAGTAGAAGAAATTGATTTGACCAATAAGCTGCAGGGACAAAAGAAATTGGACATTGAACAGAGGGCAAACTTTAACGTAAAATATACCAATGACAATAAGCACTGCGCGGCAACCCTGATTATCGATATGATGGAAAAAGAAGAACCGATGGATTTTAATTTTAAAATTGCGGTGGTAGGATTTATGGATATCGAGGGAACAATGGACAAAAAAGAAATTCATAAACTTGCGTATCATGAATTATTTCCTCATGTAAGAGCGTTAGTGATGACCATTTTAGTCAATGCAGGGCTTCCGCCAATTGCGATTCCAAAGGTTCAGATGGACGATAGTAATATTCGCATTGGTGGAAATAATGCGCCACAGACAGGCGGGTTATACAGTTAACCAATAATACAAAAACGTTTTTACTCCAAAAATCAATTTTTTTGAAAGGCAAAAACACCGAGTTTTATGCAATGTGTTGAAAAAAATGTTTATTTGGGTTTAATTTTAAAAATTTTTTGGCTAATAATAACAAAAAAATACTTTTTAAAATGCCCTTATTGCAAAAAATGTTTTTAATTTTTAAACTATGAGTGTATTAGATTTTAGGTAACGTAATAATCTAAACCCTTTCAATTTTTATGGCATCTCACACCCATGAGATGCCATTCCTTTTTTATATTAATGATTCTATTATTTCCCCACACAAAAGCATTCAGCCATGCAGCTCGAATCCGCAGGTAAATCTGCGCTTCTCGCTGATTTGGATTCCCCAAATACGAATATTCAGCCATGCAGCTCGAATCCGCAGATAAACCTGCTGCTTCTCGCTGATTTGGATTCCCCAAATACATAAAAACGTCAATTGTTGAAAATCCTGCAAGCAGTCTTTCCAACAATTGACGTTTTTATGTGCATGGCTGAATGGTTATTGCAAATGTAGAGGAATCTTTTTTTCAAATATTGACGACAAAAGGCAAATAGTGGTATGATATAGTGAATTGAGTTTTTGAGTACCGAACTGGAAAAATCTTTCTGAAGCGTAGGTTTTAAGCAGAAGATGCTCCGTTTTTATCAGGTGCGATTGTTGGAGTTATGGTTTAGGAGGAAAAGATGAAGAAATTAGTCTTGGTTACATCTCCACCGGCATGTGGAAAGACATTTGTTACAAAAAAATTAGCAAAGGCGATGCCAAATTGTGTTTATTTAGATAAAGACACATTGATCATATTATCAAAGCAGATATTCAAGGTAGCAAACCAGGAATATAATAGAAGTTCTGAGTTTTTTGAAGCAGAAATCAGAAATCCGGAATATGACTGTGTGATGCAGTTTGCGATGGAAGCATTGGAATACAATGATACTGTTTTTATCAATGCGCCATATACGAGAGAGGTCCGGACACCGGGTTATATGGAAAATCTCCGTCAGAAGTTATTAAAAACAGAGGGCGCAGAACTCGTTGTTGTATGGGTTCAATGTGATGTCGAAGTATGCAGACAGCGCATGATTGCCAGAAACTCTGACAGGGATACATGGAAACTGGAACATTGGGACGAATATATTAAAAAACAGAATTTTTCTATTCCGGATGGAATTAAAAACCTGTTTCTGTTTGATAATTCAACGGGCAATTCCTTTAAGAAATCAATTGGAGAAGCCGTGGAGTATCTCAAAAATCTGCACTAAACATTTTTTCAGATTACATAAAAGAACCGTTTTTGTAAGAAGTTTGAAACCCTGTTACAGAAACGGTTTTTTAGAACTTTAGAAAGAAATTTTGGAATCAGGTGCCGGCGGTGATACAGGGTTTCGGCATCATCGATTACACATTGATAATTTTTTGTAAAATTTGTATAATATACAGGATACTGTGAGAAATTAAAGGAGAAACAAAATGAAAGTTAGAACAAGATTTGCCCCAAGCCCGACCGGAAAAATGCACGTCGGAAATTTGAGAACGGCGTTGTATGAATTTTTGATTGCAAAACATGCAGGGGGAGATTTTATCTTAAGAATAGAAGATACGGACCGGGAGCGTTATGTGGAAGGCGCAGTCGATATTATCTATAAAACGCTTGAGCAGACCGGACTGGTACACGACGAGGGGCCGGATAAAGACAAGGGATACGGTCCTTATATCCAGAGCGAGCGTCAGGCCTCCGGCATATATTTGGAGTACGCAAAGCAGCTGATTGCATCAGGCAATGCTTATTATTGTTTCTGTGATAAAGAGAGGCTTGCGACGTTAAAGACCTCAGTGGGCGAAGACGGAAAGGAAATTTCCATTTATGACAAACACTGTCTGCATTTATCGCCACAGGAAATACAGGAAAATCTCGATGCTGGAAAACCGTATGTCATCCGGATTAATATGCCGACGGAGGGGACGACGACATTTGTCGATGAACTGTACGGAGAAATCACAGTGGAAAATAAAGAATTAGACGATATGATTCTGATCAAGTCTGATGGTTATCCGACTTATAACTTTGCCAACGTCATTGACGACCATTTGCAAGAGATTACGCATGTGGTGCGGGGAAATGAATATATTTCTTCCTCACCGAAATATCAGAGACTTTACGAGGCATTCGGCTGGGAACCGCCGAAATATGTACATCTGCCGCTGATCACAGACGAAAATCATAAAAAATTATCCAAGCGGTCGGGACATGCCTCTTATGAGGATTTGATTGCGCAGGGATTTCTGCCGGAAGCAGTTGTCAATTACATCGCGCTTTTGGGCTGGAGCCCGGAGGACAATACGGAAATCTTTTCTTTGGAAGAACTGATCAAACAGTTTGATTACCATAAGGTCAATAAGAGCCCGTCTGTGTTTGATATCCAGAAACTGCGCTGGTTAAACGGCGAATATATAAAGGCGATGGATTCAGAAAAATTTTATGAACTGGCGACGCCTTACATCAGACAGGCAATTACAAAAGACCTGGATCTCAAAAAAATAATGGATATGGTAAAAACCAGAATTGAAGTCTTCCCGGAAATTGAAGAGATGGTAGATTTTTTTGAAAAACTTCCGGAATATAGCGCAGAGATGTATACCCATAAAAAGATGAAGACCAACGCGCAGAATTCTCTGGAGGCGTTGCGGGAGCTGCTTCCAATCTTGGAAAACACAGAGGATTATTCCGTAGACCCGCTGCATACTGTTGTATTTGAATATATCGCGCAAAAAGGCTGTAAAAACGGACAGGCGCTCTGGCCGCTGCGGACTGCAGTGTCCGGAAAACAGATGACTCCGGCAGGAGCATTTGAGATTATGGAAGTTTTAGGAAAAGAAGAATCAATATCCAGAATCAAAAAAGGAATTGAATTATTAGAGCAGATTCAATCATAATGAGCATGGATCTTCCGTGATACTGAGGAAGTTCATGGAAACAGTCTTTGGAGAAAATCGCAGCCGGAAAGGTTGTGTATGTTTCATAAAAATCAAATCAGAGCCATCCGGCATATGGATGGCCCTGCAATTGTGCTTGCCGGTCCCGGTTCGGGGAAAACTACCGTTATTACAGAACGAATCAAATATTTGATTCAACATGGAATACCACCGGAGGAGATTTTGGTGGTGACTTTTACGAAAGCAGCTGCATTTAATATGCAGAGGCGTTTTTGTGATGCATCATCATCAAACCGCGCTGTTCATTTTGGAACGTTTCACAGTGTTTTTTATCAGATGCTGAAAAATGAGTATGGATACGAACGGGTTCGTATGATTTCAACCTCAGAAAAAAGGGACTATCTCAAACAGTGCATGCTGTACTTAAAAATTGATGCAGGAAACATGGAGGAATTCATATCCAACGCAATCAGTGAAATAGAAAAAATCAAGGGAAATCTTCTTCCGATTTCCTCCGTTACTTCAACGATGTGTGGAACGGAAAATATTAGAAAAATTTATACGGAATATGAGAAAACGCTGCGCGCAGAGGGAAAGTATGATTTTGATGATCTGTTGATTCAAACTTATCAACTGCTGAAAAATCACGAGGATATTCTAAAGAAATGGAGAAAAACTTATCGGTACATTTTAATCGACGAGTTTCAGGATATCAACTTTTTACAGTATGAAATCATTAAAATGCTGAGCGCCCCAAATAATCATCTGTTTGTCGTAGGAGACGACGACCAGTCCATTTATGGGTTTCGCGGTTCCAGACCGGAGATTATGTTAAACTTTCAAAAAGATTACCCAAATGCGGAGAAAGTGCTGTTAAACGTCAATTACCGATGCAGTGAAACGATTGTAAGGCGGGCGGAATGCCTGATTCAGCATAATCGGGTGCGGGCTCCCAAAAGCATGACCGCCGCTAAAAAGGGTGGAAACAGGGTGTCTGTGCGTCTGTTTGCAAATCAGGGAGATGAACTCGCCTATATGGTCCGGCAGATACAGGGTTTGTTAAAAAGCGGAGTTGAGGAAAACCAGATTGCCATTTTGGTCCGCAACAACAGTCAGATTCCGGTCATACAAAATTCATTGCAGAATAATCACATAAATACAGCGGGAAAAAGACAAAAAGATCCGATATATTCGGGAATGGTGTTTCAGGACATTCTGGCATATATCCATGCAGCGAAAAATTATCAGGAGCAGTATCTGAATGAAAATGCGGATTTGATTTCTATTGTCAATAAGCCACAGCGTTATATCAGCAGGGACACGCTGTTACAGGAAACGATGACTTTTAAAAAATTAAAAGAACTGTATACAGGAAGCGTGGAAGTGCTCAGAAACATTGAAAATCTGCAGTTTCATTTGAAAATGATTTCGGGTATGACACCGTATGCCATGGTCAATTATATTCGGAAAGGGGTGGGTTATGAGAACTATTTGTATGACTATGCAAAGGAACGGTCGGTAAGACTGGATGTTCTGATACGGCAGCTCGGGCAGATCCAGCAGGATGCAGGAGAATTTTATCATTATGACCAATGGATGGATTTTATCAAGACGCGCCGGAGTCAGATAGAGCCCGGCGGACAGGGAATCAATCTTCTTACAATGCACGGCGCGAAAGGACTGGAGTTTCGGGTTGTTCTGATACCGGATGCCAATCAGGGGATTATTCCCTCGAAACAGATTCTCCGCCAAAAGGATTTTGAGGAAGAACGAAGGCTTTTTTATGTGGCAATGACGCGCGCGGCTGACGAACTTTATATTTATGCATGCAGAAATCGTCTGGGAAATCCCTTAGAGATTTCCATGTTTGTGGACGAACTGCTTGGAAAATGAGTGCGGCGACACAGATGGTTGCAATTTTATGGGGTTTTTGATAAAGTAAATGATATAAAAAAGTATAAAATGAAGGTGGTTATCGGATATGGGAAATGAATATTTAGAGGATGACGAGGACTTATTTGTAACGATTACATTAGAGGATGATTCTGAGGTAGAGTGTCAGGTTTTGACGATATTTGAAGTGGAAGGACAGGATTATATCGTACTTATTCCGGAAGATGAGATTGATTCTGAAGAAGGGGAAATTTATATCTATCGCTATTTCGAGGATGAAGACGGAGAGCCGGGCCTTGACAATATCGAATCTGAAGAGGAATTTGAAATGGTGTCTGATGTCTTTGACCAGCTTGTAGAAGATGGGGAATTTGATGAAGACACGGATGATGAACTATAAAGGGGAGTGAGAATATGGCTGGTACATATGACGAGGAAACAAAAAGACAATTAGAAAATCGTCGCAGAAGTGCAGAACTGCGCAGATCGGAACAGATTCGGCGCAGAAACAACATGCTTCTGGTTGCATGTGGAATTATTGTGATTGTGATTTTTATCATTGTGATTTTTAAATCCTGTACATCTGATCAGGCGGAGGGAAACAATTCAACGACAATGCCGCAGCAGACCACTGTGGAAATTACTACTCCGGAACCGACGACAGTGGCAAAGGTGATGAAGAAAACAACGGATAATGTGAATTTCCGTAAGCGAATGAAGATATCGGACAAAAACATTATTGCAACCCTGCCAAAAGACACGGAAGTGGAAGTTTTAGACGAAAGCGACCAGACATGGGCAAAGATTTCTTATGACGGAAAAACCGGATATGTCAGCAAAGAATTTTTACAATAATGAAAAACAGGGCTAAAAAATAAAACATGTATATGAATCAGCTGCCGCTTTAACGATTGAACAATCGCGAAGCGGCGGCTTTATTTTTGAAACTGCAGACATACGATTTTTGAAACTGCAGACATACGATTTTTGAAACTGCAAACATCAGAATGATGGAAAACCACTTATTTCTATGTTATAGTAAACACAGGAATAGAACTCTGTAAGAAAGCAAGTCGGAATCTGATTACCATATCAGTATGTTGAAAGAAATGAACTACAAAGAAGCGAGAGATTATCTAAAAAAAACGGAACGTTTGGGAAGCGTCCTGGGACTGGACACCATAAGGGAATTGCTGCGCCGTCTCGGAAACCCTGAAAAGGGGTTGAAGGTGGTGCATATTGCAGGGACGAATGGGAAAGGTTCCGTGCTGACTTTTCTGGAAAGCATTCTGCTTAAGGCGGGATATCGGACAGGACAATACCACTCACCCGCGGTCTTTTCCTATCGGGAAATCATTCAGAGAAACGGTGAGAATATCAGCAGGCAGCAGGTCGCACAGTTATTATCGGATATCCGCGTGGCCTGTGAACAGATGGTAAAAGAGGGATTTCATCATCCAACCGTTTTTGAGATGGAAACAGCAATGGCATTTCTCTTTTTTGCGCAGAATCCCTGCGACATTGTTTTGATAGAGTGCCTTATGGGCGGCGCGGAAGATGCGACGAATGTTTTTGAAAAGGTCATATGCAGCGTCATTACGTCCATCAGTCTGGACCATACGGCAATTTTGGGAAATTCCTTACCGGAAATCGCAAAAATCAAAGCAGGAATTATGAAAGAAAACTGTCCGGTAGTGATGTCGAAACAGAAACCGGAAGTATTTGAGGTTATCAAAGAACAGGCAGAAAAAAAGCATGCAAGATATGTTCAGGCAGGACAGGCAGAATTTCTAAATAATGTACAGCAAAATCCGGATAAAAACAAACTGCGGCGACCGGTTTTTTATGAGTCGGACAGTGGTAGAAAATATCATTTTCAAATGGCGATGGCAGGCACCTATCAGTTAAAAAATGCTGCGACAGCGATAGAGACTGCGGAACTGTTGGAAAGCCAAGGGTATCAGTTAAAAGACGCTATCTGCGATGGACTTGAAAATGCTGTCTGGCCGGGACGTATGGAACTCGTTTCGGAAAATCCGGTGATTTACGTAGACGGAGCGCATAATCCGGAAGCAGTACAGGAACTAAAGGCGACGGTGGATTATTATTTTACAAATCTTCGGATAGACTTTATAATAGGAGTGTTGGCTGACAAGGACTTTGAAGCGGAGGCCAGACTGATTGCCGGGCGCGGGGCAAAGATTTATACGATCACCCCGAAGAATAAAAGGGCGCTGAATGGAGAAAAACTGGCAGAGGTATTTTCGAAATATCATTCGGACGTCGTTTACGCCGGTACTGTCTCAGAGGCTCTGAAACTGGCTGCAAACGATATATCGGAAGACAGGGCGGATATGATTTTGGCGTTCGGCTCACTCACTTATCTTGGAGAACTAAAGGAAATGGTCAAAGAAAAAAGAAGTAAAAAGAACTGTGTTTATTTAGGAATAACAGCAAAAGGAACAGACGGCGAGCAGTCAATCAATGACTGCATGGAGGCGTTGTATGATGATGGCACATTCCAGATTAATGTTTTATCCCATCTGATTGAAGTGGAAAGCATTGTTTCGGGTGAAAGAGTGCCGCGCTTATATGGATGTGTGGAACTTGAAACATTCGACACGCCGTCTGATTTGCGAGAAAGACTGGATAAAATACAGAAAGAATCCGGCGGTTGTGTTGAGATAGAAATTCTTATGTATGGCAAAGAGGCGGTTGACGAGCACAAACTCGCTGTTCCGTCACAGATGTGTCATGAGAATATTGTTTGGCTTGAATTGTTATGTCAGATAGCGCCTGATACAGTCCATCCGATAGAAAAGAAAACGGTATCGGAACTGCTGGATGAAATTAAAAAAACACAGCAAAACACAGGGGGATGTGCCGGCTGCTGCGGATGCCCTGTCAGAAAAAAATAAAAAGAGAGAATTTGTGATGAAGGATTTATTAGAAAGCAGAAAAGAAATTGATTTAATCGACGACCGGATTGTACAGTTGTTCCAGCGAAGAATGGACATTTGTAAGGATGTGGCAGATTTTAAATTGAGTACCGGGAAACCGGTATTGGACAGAAAGAGAGAGCTGGACAAGATTGCGGATTTAAAAACAAAAGCATCAAACCCGTTTTATGCGCATGGAGTGGAAGAACTCTATGAGCAGATTATGGCGATGAGCAGGAAAATGCAGTACAAACTGCTCAACGAAGTAGGAATTAATAATGACATTGGATTTGATATTGTTCCGGAGATTGAAAAAAAGGATGTCCGGGTTGTATATCAGGGAATCGAGGGCGCATACAGCCAGCAGGCTGCTGCGGAATATTTTGGAACACAGGCGCAGTTTTTAAATGTCACGACGTTTCGCGAGGCGATGAAATATGTTCATGACGGGAAAGCGGACTATGCAGTGCTTCCTTTTGAAAATTCAGCCGCGGGAATCGTAACAGATGTCTACGATCTGCTCGTGGAATTTCATAATTATATTGTCGATACCTTTGATGTAAAAATTGAACATTGTCTCTGTGGGCTTCCGGGAAGTACCATCGACGATATTCGTGACGTATATTCTCATCCACAGGCATTTATGCAGAGCAATCACTTTATCGAGGAACATGGCTGGGGAAAAGTGAATCTTGCAAATACGGCAATCAGCGCCCGTTATATTTCTGAGCAGTCGGACAAATCGAGGGGATGTATCGCAAGTGAGAATGCCGCAAAGATTTACGGACTGAAAATTTTACATAAAGGAATTAACTTTAGTGCAACAAATACGACGAAATTTATCATTATCAGCAGGGAGCGGATTGCCAGAAGAAACGCAGGTTTAATCTGTATCAGTTTTGAGATGCCGCATAAGAGCGGTTCTCTTTATCAGATGCTTTCCCACATTATATATAATGATTTGAATATGACGAGTATTCAGTCCCGCCCGATTCCAAATCAAAAATGGGAATACCGTTTCTATGTGGAATTTGAAGGGAAAAGTTATCAGCCGGGGGTAGTCAATGCGCTGTCCGGTATCAATGCAGAAGCAATTAACATGAGAATTTTGGGGAATTACTAAAAGTACTGAAAAAAGGAGGAAAAACGATGTTGAAAATTTATGGAAGCGAGATGTGCCCGCGCTGTATCGCGTGCAAAAAGGAGTTTGATGAAAGAGGGATTGAATATGAATTTATTGATATCAACGAATCTCTGGCAAACCTCAAGGCGCTCTTGAAGTATCGCGACAGCAGTCCCTTATTTCATGAGCCGAAGGCAGAGGGCAGAATCGGCATTCCATGTATTGTCATGGAAGACGGCAGTATTACATTAGACTGGAAGAAACTTGCAGGAATAGAAACGGGAGAATAGGCAATCCTATTCTCCCGTTTCTATTCCCATCTTAATTTCAAAAAATTTTAATATATCCTGATAAACTTCTTCGTGATCAAATTCGTGAAACAGTTCGTGGCGCATATTGACATAAAGTTTGTAATAAGTATTGGAGAAGCCGCATCTTTTTAAATGATTGACTGCATTTTTAAATGCCTTATCACTGGTTCTGCATGGATCGTTTCCACCGGAAATCACCATAATCGGAAGAACCGTATTTCTGCGCATCCAGCCTTTCCTGTCGTAAGCCTGCTGCATCAGATTCATTAACACGTAATACCCATTCAGAGAAAACGTAAAGCCGCAGAGAGGGTCTTCATTGTAGGCCTCTACCACCTGACGGTCTCTGCTCAGCCAGCCATTTTGAATTCCCTCTTTCATAAAAGGTTTTTCAAAAGGACCGGTTACCAGTTTTGCCATCGTATTGCTGTGATACCTCCATCCCTTGAAGGAAGCCATAATCCGGATTGCCGCCTTTGCAGCTCCTGCAAGCGGATTGTTCGAAGGAGTTCCGCTTAGAATCAGAGCGTCTATTTCTTTGGAATATTTTTTGAGATAGACCCGCGCAATCAGGGAACCCATGCTGTGTCCCAGGAGAATCATCGGCAATTTTGGATGTTCCCGCTTCAGATACATGGTATAGTCATGAATATCTTCAATAATATCCCGATAGGAGCAGTCAAAATGTCCAAGGTCATCCGGAGTCATAATATTTTCTCCATGTCCCCGTAAATCCATAATCGCACAGATAAACCCTTTTTGATTAAAAAAGTTCATCGTATCCGCATATCGTTTCCTGTGTTCACACATGCCATGGATAAACTGAATCACTCCAATTGGTTCTATTCCTGACGGTGGATACGTTATCGTATTAGGCCGCACAAAAGTTTCCTCCCTTTTTCAATTCAATCTGTTTTAGTTATCAGAATCCATACCCTCTGTTGTGTAAATGGTTCTCTTACGCGCCATAGCGTCATTTTCGAGATATTCGTCATAGGTAGTTACTTTATCAATCAGTTTTCCGTTGACAATCTCCATAATCCGGTTTGCCGTTGTCTGCACAACCTGATGGTCTCTGGAAGAAAACAGCAGCACGCCCGGAAATTTTATCAGACCGTTGTTGAGCGCCGTAATACTTTCCATGTCAAGATGGTCAGTCGGTTCGTCAATCACCAAAACGTTGGCGCCGGAAATCATCAGTTTGGAAAGCATCACGCGGACTTTTTCTCCACCGGACAATACCCGCACTTTTTTCACGCCGTCGTCTCCGGCAAACAGCATTCTGCCGAGAAATCCGCGCACATAAGTAGCGTCTTTAATTTCAGAGTACTGCGTCAGCCAGTCTACAATAATATCGTCGCAGTCAAAATCTTTCGTGTTGTCCTTTGGAAAATAACTCTGGGAAGTGGTGATTCCCCATTTATAGGTTCCCTCATCGGGTTCCATCTCACCCATGAGAATCTGGAATAACGTTGTCTTTGCCAATCCGTTGGAACCGACGAAAGCAACCTTGTCTTCTCTGCCAATAATAAAGGAAATGTCATCCAATACTTTAACGCCGTCAATTGTTTTTGAAAGATGCTCAACAGTCAGCACTTCATTTCCGATTTCTCTGTCCGGCCGAAAATCAATGTATGGGTATTTCCTGCTGGACGGTTTAATTTCATCCAGTTCAATTTTTTCCAGCGCACGCTTTCTCGATGTCGCCTGTTTGGATTTGGAAGCATTGGCGCTGAAACGCTGAATAAATTCCTGAAGTTCTTTAATCTTTTCTTCCTTTTTCCGGTTTGCTTCTTTCATCTGCTTAATGATGAGCTGGCTGGATTCATACCAGAAGTCATAGTTTCCCGCATAAAGCTGGATTTTCGCATAGTCAATGTCCGCAATCTGTGTACAGACTTTATTCAGAAAGTATCTGTCATGGGAAACGACAATGACCGTATTGTCAAAATTAATCAAAAATTCTTCAAGCCATGCAATGGCGTCTAAATCGAGGTGGTTGGTCGGCTCGTCTAACAGAAGGATGTCCGGATTGCCGAACAGCGCCTGCGCTAAAAGAACTTTCACTTTCAGACTGCCGTTTAAGTCTTTCATCAGACTGTAATGAAAATCCGTTTCCACACCCAGACCGTTTAAAAGGGAAGCGGCGTCGGACTCTGCCTCCCAGCCGTTCATTTCTGCAAACTCTGCTTCCAGTTCTGAAGCGCGGATGCCGTCCTCATCGCTGAAATCTTCCTTCATATAGATGGCGTCCTTTTCTTTCATGATCTCATAGAGACGCTGATTTCCCATAATCACAGTATCGAGAACTGTATATTCATCATACTGGAAATGGTCCTGCTTTAAGAAAGAGAGACGTTCTCCCGGAGTGATAATGACTTCGCCGCTGGTCGGTTCAATCTCTCCGGTCAATATTTTCAAAAAGGTGGATTTTCCTGCACCGTTGGCGCCAATCAAGCCGTAACAGTGTCCCGGTACAAATTTGATATTGACATCCTCAAATAACGCCTTTTTTCCAAAACGCAATGATATATTGCTGGTACTAATCATTTTAAAACCTCACTTTATGATTTATTTTCAAATAATACAAGGGTATCATCAGCCCAAGGCTGATCAATGCCATGAAATACAGTATATCAGTTTTAGATGAAATATGCCATACAATTATTTCTTTCCCGTTTCGCTTAAACCGAATCTGACAACAGGTCGTCGATTGCCTGCCGTTTTTAGAAACGCCTGATCATATGCCCGCACTTTCTAATCAAATATTGTAACATTATTAGAACGTTTCGTTAAGGGGCGAAATAAATCTGAGAAAAAGTTTTGCGCGCCGGTACGAATCTAAATGCATTTTCAGTATTTCTTTAATGATTCCCCTATGATATAATAAACACATAAGCGGGCGAACGCCAGAAAGCCCAAAGGGAGCAGAGGCGTCGTCTATAAAGCACGCAAGATTGATTGAAAAAGAGACAGGAAAGGAAGGCTGCATGGAAATAAAAAACATGAGAGTAGAGCGCGGGAATCCCCTGATGATGGGTGCGACAGTGGTAGGAGAAAACGTAAATTTCGCCATTACAGCAAAATTGGGGAGTACGTGTGAAGTAGTTCTTTATGAAAAAGGCAGTAACCAGGAGGCGCTGAGGATTCCGTTTGCATCTGCCCAGGTCATTGGCAATGTATTTGCCATGAGCGTATCAGGACTGGATTATACAAAATATGATTATAATTTCTCTGTGGACGGAGAAATCATTACCGATACTTATGCAAAGGCAGTTGCCGGAAAAGAAAAATGGGGAGAGGTACCGGAAAATATCAAGGGAGTGATTGTCAATCACGAATTCGACTGGCAGGGAGACGCTCCTTTGGGATATCCTTTTGACGAGACGATTTTGTACCGGCTGCATGTCCGGGGCTTTACAAAACATACAAGTTCCAAATCACGCCACAAAGGAACTTATCTTGGCATCATTGATAAAATCCCTTATCTGAAAAAATTGGGCATTACCATGGTAGAACTGATGCCCGCTTACGAATTTAATGAGGTCAAACCGCCGATAGAACTCCCGACATCGATGCGCGGACAGTTTTTGATGGAGCGGCCGGTGTTAAATTACTGGGGCTACACGGACGGATATGCTTTCGCTCCAAAAGCCTCGTACGCTTATTCGACAGCACATGGCGGACAGGTAGAAGAATTTAAGTATCTGGTTCGCCAATTACATAAAAATGGAATAGAAATTTCGATGGAATTTTTCTTCCCAAAGGACACCAATCCTACTTATATTTTGGACGCCCTGCACTATTGGGTGATGGAATATCATATCGACGGCATCCATGTAAACTGCGAAGAAGCGGTCATGAAGATGATTCAGACAGACAATCTCCTGTGCACGACAAAAATCTTTACTTACAGTTTCCCGTCGAACGCAGATTTCTATCATCACTATGACGGCAACCGTAATCTTGCAAACTTTAATGATGATTTTATGGTGACTGCCAGAAAATTTATCAAGGGTGACGAGGATATGCTGAACATGGTATCTTACAAGATTAAGGCAAATCCGTCCGGCGTTACCGTTGTCAACTATGTGGCAAATCACAATACGTTTACGCTGTATGATATGGTTTCCTATGACCGGAAATATAACGAAGATAACGGGGAAAATAATCAGGACGGCGCAGTCTATAATTACAGCTGGAACTGCGGCATTGAAGGGGATACCCGCAAACGTACCGTTATGGAACTGCGCAAAAAACAGATTAAAAATGCGCTCTGCATGGTTTTGTTAAGCCAGGGCGTTCCAATGATTTATGCCGGAGATGAAATGTGTAATTCCCAAAAGGGAAACAATAATCCGTACTGTCTGGATAATGAGATTTCATGGACAAACTGGAATACGACAGCGATTGCGAAAGAGACGCTGGCGTTTACCAGAATGCTGATTCAGTTTCGGAAAGCGCATAAGGTACTTCACATGAATCGGGAGCCGGAACAGATGGATTATAAGTCATACGGGCTGCCGGACTTATCATATCATGGTTCGAAAGCATGGTATGCGGATTTCAGCAATTTCAACCGCCATTTTTCCGTGATGTACTGTGGAAAATATGCGCTGGAAGGAGGCAGGCCGGAGGAACCGGATTTAATGATTGCCTACAATATGTTTTGGCAGCCAATGGAGTTCGGCGTTCCGTCAGCCAGAGGCAGGAGACAGTGGAAGATTGTCTTTTCTACGGAAAATCCGAAAAATGTATGTGAAAAAGATGTAGATAAAGTATTCTCGATTGCGGGAAGAAGTATCGCGGTTTTAGTTGCGGAAGCTCCTGTTGAAACAAAACGTAAGGCTTCAAAAAAGGTAAAAAAATGATCGTACACCAGTTTCCACCCCTATATAATAAAAATTCAAAGGTATTGATTCTTGGAAGCTTTCCCTCTGTAAAATCCAGAGAGCAGCAGTTTTATTATGGACATCCAAAGAATCGGTTTTGGCCGTTGATTGCAAAAATATGCGGAGAACCGGTACCTGAGACGATTGAAGAAAAAAGAGCGCTTGTATTCCAATATGGGATTGCAGTCTGGGATGTGATTGAACGCTGTGACATTACCGGTTCCGCGGACAGCAGTATCCGCAATGTCAAAGTCAATGATTTGGGGAGAATTTTAAACTCCTGCGCGATACAGCAGATTTTTGTCAATGGCGGCACGGCGTATCGGTTATTTGAAAAGTATCAGAAACCGCAGATTGGCAGGAATGCCATCAAACTGCCGTCGACCAGTCCCGCCAATGCGGCGTGGAGCTTTGAAAAACTTTACGAAGAATGGAAAGCGGTTGGGGAGTATCTTTTTGGAAAAACCAAAGGACCGCTTGACAGGATTACTTTTGAGGCAGTCTATGAAGTGGTGCGGAAAATCCCACGCGGGAAGGTGGCTTCCTATGGACAGATTGCGGCAATGCTGGGAAATATCCGATGGGCGAGAGTCGTCGGTTATGCGCTGCATGACAATCCGGATGGGGATTATACGCCGTGTTATCGTGTGGTAAATAAAGAAGGCAGGGTTTCCGACGCCTTTATTTTTGGAGGGAAAAACCGTCAGATTGAACTGTTGAGAAACGATGGAATAGAAGTGAGTGACGACGGATATGTAAATATGGAACGCTTTTGCTGGAATGGAGAATAAACGGTTACAGAGAAACCTGATGTGATAGAAAAATTGGATTGGAGGGATTTCCTTGAAAGAGATTACACTGGGAAAAACAGGAATTAAAACGCCGAAAAATGCGTTTGGAGCATTGCCGATTCAGCGTGTCGACATGGATACCGCAGTAAAAATTCTGCATCATGCCTATGAGGGAGGCATGACTTTTTTTGATACGGCAAGAGCTTATACAGACAGTGAGGAAAAAATTGGTGCGGCTTTCGATGGAATGCGAGGAAAGATTTATATCGCGTCAAAGACAATGGCGGACACCCCGGAAAAATTCTGGGAAGACTTACAGACCTCGCTGAAAAATCTGCGAACGGACTATTTGGATCTTTATCAGTTCCATTGCGTGAACCAGTGTTATGCACCGGGAGATGGAACCGGAATGTACGAGGCAATGCTTGAGGCAAAAGAACAGGGAAAAATCCGACATATCGGTATTACCGCCCATAAAATCGGCATTGCAGAAGAAATCGTAGCAAGCGGATTGTATGAGACGCTGCAGTTTCCGTTTTCTTATCTCGCATCCGACAGAGACATTGCGCTCGTGAAAGCGTGTGAAAAGGCAGGGATGGGCTTTATCGCAATGAAAGGACTGTCCGGTGGACTGCTGACCAATGCAAAAGTCTGTATGGCATTTATGAACGCCTATCCGGTGCTTCCGATTTGGGGAATCCAGAGAGAAACGGAGTTGGAAGAGTGGCTTGAAATTTTCCGTGAAGAACCGGTGATTACGGATGAAATTCAAAAAATAATTGATCAGGACCGGGCGGAACTTTTAGGAGAATTTTGCCGCGGCTGCGGATACTGCGCCCCATGTACTTCAGGGATTATCATCAATCAGTGCGCCCGGATGTCCCAGATGATCCGCCGGGCTCCATCGGAGACATGGCTTTCCGATTACTGGAAAGCGGAAATGCAAAAGATTGAAACCTGTACAAAATGCGGCGCGTGCCTGAAGCGCTGTCCGTATGAATTAAACATTCCTGAATTATTAAAAAAGAATTTTGAAGATTATCAGAAGATTGTCCGTGGAGAAATTACGGTGTAATTTTCAAAAAAGCAGAAGGACGAAAGCAGGAGGCAGAAATCAATGAAAAAAATCGCAGTGTTGACCAGCGGAGGAGATGCGCCGGGAATGAATTCCGCCATTCGCGCCATTGTTTACAGCGCAGCCGGATTAAAGATAGAGGTCCTTGGGATTCTTCGGGGATACGAGGGACTGATTGACTGGGATACAAAAGAACTTGGACTCGAAGAGGTGCGCAATATCAATAATTGTGGCGGGACGATTCTTTATTCCAGCCGAAGCGACCGGTTTCTTCAAAAAGAATACCGCAAAAAGCCGAGTACCCGAAAAATTTACGCTTGTAAATACGCGCCTTGCGTTGATACCGCTGGACCGCGACGAAAGGCTGACTTATGAACTGACCTGCAGGTACGACGGCTGGGATTACTTTATCTATGTAGACGCCGAAAGCGCCGATGTAGTCGATATAATGCGAGTTGTGGACGACGATCAGGGAAAGCTGGTAATGTAACGGAGGCGAACATACAAAATCAAAAGGCTTTCTTATAAAAGTTAAAGGTAGAAAGAACCCCTCAGTCACCTTTCGGTGACAGCTCCCCTTGAAAAGGG